>JASLXW010000477.1 GCA_030740135.1 Nitrospinota bacterium | reverse complement strand
TCTAGGCCAATCCAGTCCGAAAGCTGTACGAAAATCCTAACCCTCAAACTGCACCGGCTTTCAGGGGGGCAGGTCACTTTGGTCGTCATTTCGAAGCGTCGGTCAATCAACCTCCCTGAAAAATCCACGGTTCTGAACCCGGTTCTTTCGAAGCCCTTTCTTGGGAAAGACCCTCTCGGGCATACGCTATTCCGACCGGAGGACATTGGGCGAGGCGACGCCCCAGTCCTTGTACTCCCGGAAGACGGCCTCGGCCTCTTCCTCCATGACCCCGGTGACGACCTCCAGGTCCAAGCCGATCAGCTCGACGACGCGCTCGATGGTGTAGTCGTTCATGTCGTAGACATCCCCGGATTCGCGCTTGAGGGCGGCCGGGCTCGCGCCGATGACGATGGTCCCCGCGCCCGAGTAGAGCGTGGCGCCGGCGCACATGGGGCAGGGGTGGCACGAGGTGTAGAGGGTGCAGCCGGTCAGTCTCGGGATCTTGAGGTTGGCCGCCGCGTCGCGGATGGCCGAGGTCTCCGCGTGGGCGGTGGGGTCGCCGGTGGAGTTGACGACGTTGCGGCCCCGGCCCACGACCTCCCCGTCCCGGACGATGACGGACCCGAAGGGCCGCTCTCCGGTCCGGACGGCGGTGCGTGCTTCCTCGATGGCCAGGGCCATGAACTTCCCGTGGTCGCTGCTCATGGGATTCTCCTGTCTCCGCGGCTCGATGATCCGGACCGGCGCCGGCTACTCCTTGGACCAGTCGAATTCCTCCAGGACCTTCTCGGCCTCGCTCTGCAAAACCCCCCGGATGACCTCGAGCTTCATGTTCATCTGTTCGCTGAGGTCTTCGGCCGTGTAAGTTCTCGGGGTTCGATTGGAGATGCGCGCCAGGGCGGCGGAGCGGGCCCCCACGACAAGGGTGTCGATGCCGGAAAACATCATCGCCCCGGCGCACATAGGACAGGGGTCGCACGAGGTGTACAGGGTGCAGCCCTTCAGGGACAGGCTTTTCAGGTTCGTCGCAGCGTCCCGGACGGCCATCACCTCCGCGTGCGCCGTCGGGTCCCCGGTCGAGCGGGGGTTGGCGTATGCGCGCCCGATGACTTCGCCCGCCCGGACGACGACGGACCCGAAGGGCCGGTCGCCCGCCCGGAGCCCGGCCCGCGACTCCTCGATGGCCAGGGCCATGAACTTTTCGTGGTCGACGCTCATGGGGATTCTCCTGTCCTCGGTGTCCGATGTTTTGGAACCGGATAGATCCGCGTGGGTGTCATGTGTCTCATATGTCCTTACACTTCGGGCCGGGCAGGATGCCCGACCCACCGGTCCGTGTGCGGGCCGACTTTTCCTATCCGGTATGGCGGGCATCTTGCCCGCCCGGATACGACGCGCGTAAGCCTTTCACGGCCATCTGTAAAGCGTCGCCTCCCAGCGCGGACAGCACCCTACAATGTGGACCAGTCGAATTGCGCCAGGACCTCCTCGGACTCGCTCTGCAACAGCCCCCGGATAACCTCGAGCTTCATGTGCATCTGCCCGGCGAGGTTCTCGGCGGAGTAGGTCCTCGGGGGTTGGCCCCGGAGCTCCGCCAGTTTCGCGGACCGCGCGGCTATGACCAGCCGCTCGATGCCGGAAAACATCGTCGCCCCGGCGCACATCGGGCAGGGGTCGCACGAGGTGTAGAGGGTGCATTCCTTCCAGTCGGAACCCTTCAGGTTGGCTGAGGCGTCGCGGACGGCGGCCGTTTCCGCGTGATTCGTCGGGTCCCCGGAGGAGTTGACGGTGTTGTAGGCCCGTCCGACGACCTCCCCGTTCCGGACGATGACCGAGCCGAAAGGCTGCTCTCCCTTCTGTAGTCCCTTGCGCGCCTCCTCGATTGCCATCGCCAGGAATTTCTTATCCTCGTCGCTCATGGAAGGTGTCCTCCCTTATGGGTTGGATGCGAGCCCCTCGGCCAAAAGCCGCAGGGCCTTTTTCCTGTTTTCCGGCGCCCCGCGCAGGGCCAGGACGGGGACCTCGAGACCCGCATCGATGAACTCCGTGATTCGGTCCGCCGCCGTCTCGGGTGTCCCGGTGACGCTGTATGTGTGAACGACCTCCTCGGGGATGAGCCGCCGGATCGCCTCCCGGTCCCCTTTGACGAAGGCGTCGTTGATGGCGTCCAGGTCCAGCTTCGCCCCGCTGACTTCGTGGCTCGCCTTGAGGGCGGGGTTCCGGAGGAGGTAGGCGAGACCGGCCTGACTGGCCTCCAGCGCCTCTTCATACGTCTCGAAGATCGAGGTCACGATCAGCCCCGCGACCAGGAAGCCGCTCCCGTCCCCATCCCGCTTCCTTCGGCCTTCTTCGACTTGCTCCAGCGCCCACTGGATGTAAGGCGCGGAGACCCCGGCCGAGAGGACGACACCGTCGGCCGCCTCCCCGGCGAGCCGGCACATCTTCGGTCCCACGGCCGTCAGGTAGATGGGAATTCTCGCTTCCGGGAGGTCGAAATCGATGTGCGCGCCGTAAAGGTTCAGCGTCTCGCCGCGAAACTCGACGCGCTCCCGCCCGGCGTCCCAGAGCCGTCGGGTGGCGGTGATCATCTCGCGCATGGAGGCGAGGGGCTTCTTGGGCGAAAGGCCCATTTCGGCCATGACGTTCGGGTTGGCCGTCCCGGCGCACAGCGCGGCCCGTCCCGGCGCGTACTCGGCCAGGGTGGCGATGCCCATGGCCCAGAAGAGGGGATGGGCGACGTAGGGGCTGAGGGCGGTGGGGATGACGAGCACGTTCTCCGTCGCGCTCAGAAAGGCGACGGAGGTCGAAACCGCGTCCCGGTAGCCCAGGTGCTGGTCCGCCCACACGGAGTGGAACCCCGCCGCGTCGGCGATTCGGCACATCTCCACCATGTCTGAGATGGGGATGCGGCCGTCGAGGTCTATGCCGAGTTTCATAAACCGCCCTGGATTGGAATCGGGGTGTGCGTTGCCGCTTAGTGTAACGCCCTTCTTCCAATCGCGAAAGGACGTGTATGGGTTCAAGACATATGAGACACGGGGGCCGTTTTTTTGAATGTTTCCAGGTCCTGGGCGGGCGTCAGGTA
>JASLXW010000476.1 GCA_030740135.1 Nitrospinota bacterium | reverse complement strand
CCACTGAAAAGATAATCGCAGAGAATCGGTGAAGATTCAGTTCGTGGGAACGCTGGAGTTGCTGAAGAGCGATTACACCTGGGGCAAACCCCTGGGCTGGATGGCCGAGAAGGATTGGAAGAACACGGAAGAAGTCCTGCTCAAGACGGATGTGCTCAAAAGTCCACTTCCGCCGAGCCAGTACTACACGAACGAATTCGTTCCTGGCCCGAGCAATTAGGCGGGGGCGCTTGATTCGATTCACTGAATATTTGTGATTGAAATCCCCGGCCCGGGATGTGTGAATTCCCCCGGACCGGGGATTTCTTTATCCGGAATTGATACAGGATTTTGGTTAAGACCGGGGGGCTCTTATCGAGGCGCGTCGATACGGCAGGTCTCCGCCCCTCTGGAAAAGTGTTGGGGAGGTGGAACCCGGCAGGAAATCTTCCCTCCCCCCACCCCTCACGGCGGGAAGGGGAGCGAAAGGAACCCGGGACTTCCCGCCCGGGATCCGCGGCTCAAATGGCACACCAGCCGTCATCCACGATGAGATCATGGCCGTGAACGGCGCTTGCTTCCTCTGAGGCCAGGAAAACAGCCGCACCGGCCATCTCCTCGGTGGAAATGTAAGCGCGGCCCGTAGGGGTGTGGCTCGCCATGAGCTTCACGAAATCGGGATCGTTCTGGAGGTGCTGATTGAGCGGCGTAGCCGTGTTTCCCGGGGAGATGGAATTCACGTTTATGCCAAACTTGGAAATCTCTGCCGCGAGAGCCCTGGTAATCATGTGAACGCCACCCTTGCTGGCGCAATAGGGAACCGCGTTGGGAAAGGCATGCGTTCCGGCGATGGAGGAGACAAAGATAATCTTGCCGTAAGTCTTTTTCTTCATGATGGGAACTACCGCCTGTGCGGTCAGGAATGAACCCTTCAAGTTGACGTTTATGGTGGTATCCCACTCCTCCTCGGAATACTTCTCAATTTCCTTGTTGATCATAATGCCGGCATTCGCGACAAGGATGTCCACGGTGCTGAACTCGCTGGTGACATTCTTTATCAGTGAATTGACATCCGCCTTATTCGAGACGTCACACCGGAAGGCCTTGGCGGTCCCGCCGGTCTCCCCGATCTGATTTGCGACAGCCTCGCCCCGCTCCGGATTTCTGTGATTCACGACGGCAACCTTCGCGCCCTCGCGGCCGAAAGCCTCACATATGGCCTGGCCGATCCCCTGCGATCCTCCGGTCACGATGGCCACTTTGTCCTTGAGCCTCATCACACACCCCTTTTGAAGAATGAATTTAAATTCCGGTGGCTGGAGAGATGAAGGGCGCGCTATCGGCCCCGCGCCGCGGCCTCGGCGAGGGCCCTGCGCCGCTCTCCGGTCGCCGTTTCATCGATCTTCAGGCCATCGTCGAATATGACGCCGTATATCTCCGAAGCGCGCTTTCTCGTTATCCAACCTTCAACGAGATCGTATTTGACTTGTTCGGCCGCACGCTCATGCGGCGGTCCGTACCCGCCTCCTCCCGTACAATAGGAAACCACATTTTCCTCCGGCTCGAGGATTATATCCGCGCAAGCCGGAAGCTCTTCCAGCTCTCCGTTCACTCTCTTGAGGAAGTTCCGGCACGGGGCGCCATCGAGACCGCCCAACGTGCCTTTGGCGTTATTGATCGCCCCGTCCGCCACGTAGACCACCTCCAGCTTGCCGCCACCCACCGGTCCGTACTCGCTGTAGCCCGAGGGCGCCCCCGTGGTGCGGCCGGCACCCTCGGTATCGGGAACGAGCCGGCGCGTCTTAATGAGTATGGGAAAGTGGAGCTCGTCGAGCTCGATACTGTCGACGAAGCACATACCGGAGTTTCCCGCGTGGAGGATGGTGAGCCATGCGTCCGTTTTACCCGCGCCCGCCCCCCCGGTGACCATGAGAAAGAGATGGTTTACGAAGGGTTCGTTGCCGTTCCGGGGATCGAATCCCGAGATGACGCCCATCGAAGCGGGGAATATGGGTCCGGCTTCAGCCAGTCCGATGCCGTCCTGGATTAAGGAAAACGCCCGTTGGACAGGGTTCGTCACCCGGTCCGCAAGGTTGGTGGTCGCCACCGACATGCTCGTGGGATGTTTTCCGCCCCCCGCCACCGAGCCCTCCCGGATGTGGACCCGGATGCGGCGGAAACTGCCCGCGTTGGTGGGAACAATGTCGTCGATGCTGTTGAAGACGCCGATCATCGCTCCGGTGCGGGCGCAGGCTTCACTTAGGTTGAGCCCGCATGGCATGGCGTCCGGGTTCTCGCGCAGGTCCACCTCGATGAAGGCCTTTTTGTTGTCTATCTTGACCTCAACTTTTATCGGTATCCCCTCCGGCGGGGTACCCGGCACCGGGTCATGGACGCTGGTGGCAGTGGCGGTCCCGCCCGGCAGCTTCCGGATGGCGGAGATCATGAGTTTCTCGCTGTAATTAAACCACTGCCGGGAGAAGGCATGAAGGGTCTCCCAGCCGAATTCATCCGCCATGGCGAGGACTTCACGCTCGCCAATCCGCGCGGCGCCAATCATGGCCAGGTAATCTCCGTGCCATTGCTCGGGCACCCGGATGCGCATTCGGCATAGCCGGATTATGTCCTGGATGTCCTCGTAGTTATCTTGGACCTTATACGCC
This sequence comes from Nitrospinota bacterium, assembly GCA_030740135.1. The sequence continues at coordinate 438 of JASLXW010000476.1, read as the reverse complement.
GGAAAGATGAGCGCTCCCTCTTCGTAAACGTCCCTGGCATGACCCATGTACGTAGTCGGCTGGCCATTGCCGCAGTCGGCCTGATGCGCCTTCACCCAAACGGTGAAGTGGTGCACCCCCTTTTTATCAATCACCGGTACGAGGATTGTGTGATCCGCCGGGTGAGAACACCCGTGGTAGGGAGAGTTATGCAGGAATGCGTCTCCACGCTTCAGATTGGGATGGAGTTCCATCATGGAGCGCGCCATCAGGTCCGCGCCGCTCAGGTGATGAATGGGCAGGGACTCCGCCCCGGTCAGGAGCTCGCAATCCCGGGTGACGACGCTGGTGGAAAAATCCCTTGCGAGATTGAGGACGCCCGAGCGGCCGGTCCGCAATAAGGTATTGGCCATTTTTGTGGTGACCGCATCAAATCTTTTGTTCAGTACGGCCAGGGTG
>JASLXW010000475.1 GCA_030740135.1 Nitrospinota bacterium | reverse complement strand
AACGGTTTCCCCCGACGCGACCGAGAGATTCACGCCGCGGAGCGCCCGCACCTCACCGGGGCGGCCTCTCCCCGGACGGCCCGGATAGACGACGTGGACGTCTTGCGCCTGAAGGACGCCGGGGGTTGAATTCATCGGTCCGCGGAGTTTCCGCCATGGAAGCCGATACGGAATGAATGGACCCTCGGGTCGATGGACCCTTCGGATCGGTGGATACTTGTCCGATATGGTAACCTAATTGCGGAAGTTGTTCGAATCGGGTCGGGGGGGCTCAACCGGGACAGGCGGTGCATCCCCTGAGTTGATGACCTCGGGAAATGCAAGTTTCCACTCGAAACTGTTTTTATGTTCATCGAAATTATTACACCTTCCAACCCGGCTCAATGGTCGGGAAACCGGGTGACCGCCGGGCGGTGGGCGCGGGTGCTTAAAGACCTGGGTCACCGGATAGGGGTGAAAGGGGCTTACAACGGGCGATCGTGCGACCTCCTGATCGCGTTGCACGCCCACCGGAGCGCGAATGCGGTCCTGAGCTTCCGCAGAGACCATCCTCACGTCCCCGTCGTGGTCTGCCTGACGGGCACGGACCTCTACCGGGATATCCGAACGAGCCGTTCCGCCCGGCGCGTCCTGGAGCTGGCGACGCGACTCATCGTTCTTCAACCCCTGGGGGTTGAGGAGCTTCCCGGCCACCTTTGGGACAAGACCCGGGTCATCCTCCAATCCGTCAAGCGGCGGGAGGCCGCTCCCCGGCCCGGGTCCGACACCTTCGACGTCTGCGTCATCGGCAACCTGCGCCCCATCAAGGACCCGCTTCGGACGGCGATGGCGTCTCGGCTGGTCCCCGTTTCCTCGCGGCTCCGCGTGCTTCACCTGGGCAAGGCCCTCAACGAGAGCTTGGCGCGGCGGGCCCGGGCGGAGACGGCGCGCAACCCGCGCTACCAGTGGCTGGGCGAGATATCCCCGGCGCGGAAGGACCGCATCCTGGTCCGCAGCCGGGCGCTCATCCTGAGCTCGAAGCTGGAGGGCGGGGCGAACGTCGTCCCCGAGGCCCTGACGGCATCCGTTCCGGTCCTGGCTTCGGACATCCCCGGCTCGGTCGGTCTTCTGGGCGAAAACTATCCGGGATACTATCCTTACGGGGACACGCGCGCGCTGGCCCGTCTGTTGACCCGGCTGGAGTCCGAACCCGCTTTCGGCCGTCGCCTCGCGGCGGCGTGCGGCAAGCTGGCCCCCCTCTTCGAGCCGGAGCGCGAAACCGCGGCTTGGAAGGATCTCCTAAAAGAGCTGAACCTTTCTTAACCGGGCGCCTCACGACCCAAGGAACCGCCGGCTCCCTATCCCGCCTCGGGGCGGAAAGAATTCGCGTTTCCGGTCTACATAAATGAGCCTGCCCATGGTAAATTAAGTGGTGAAGGAAGATCCGGTTTCGGGAGATGGGATCCTCTCGGCTGTGAAGGACCGGCCCTTTTTCCGGGGCCACCATATCGAGGAGAAGGGTCATGGGCGATACCATTCTTCTGGCTGTTGCGCTTCAGCGGTACGGAGACATCACCCCCCGGGCGATTGCGGTCCGCGACGTGGCCTCCGATATGGCGGAATTCTATAACGCTCCCCTAGCCGTCCTCACGGTGGACGTTCAGCTTGCCTTGATGCCCGAGGGGGAGGACACCGAACAGAAGATGCAACGGTTCCTGGCGCCGCTGATCGATCGGGGTCTGCGCGTGGAGTCCATCGTCCGGGAAGGCTCGTCGCGCGACCTCATCCCCGAGGTGGCGAAAGAGCTTGACGCCCGTCTCATCGTCATGGGCACCCACAGCAAACGGGGCATCCTGGACATGGTGGTGGGCGGGACCGACAAGGCAGTCATCGTGGGTGCCCCGTGCCGGGTGCTGCTGGTGGCGCCGACCGCCGATGAAGACCAGGAAACCCGGAAGCTCATCATCCCGGAATATCCCTTTGTCCTCCCTTACGGCTGAGCGAAATTCGCGGGGGACGCGGTTCAATTCATTACGGCAATTGAAAGTTTCCCAGGCGCTCGTACGCCTTGATCATCCCCTGCGTTCCCAGGTCACCGCCGCCTTCTTCCGTTTCGACCGAGCGAAAGAGCTGAACGGCCAGGGAGGTTCCGGGAAGGGGAAGGTTCATCCGCTTCGCCATGTCCGCGACGATGTTCAGGTCCTTCTGGATCAGGCGGATCATGAAGGCGGGGTTCAGGTCTCCATCGATCACCTTCCGGCCCAGGGTCTCAAGCGCCCAGGAATTGCCCGCCCCGCCCGTGACCACCTGGTGCATCACGTTCAGGTCGATCCCCGCCCGGTGGCACAGGGACAGGGCCTCGCTGACGGCGACCTGGTTGACCGCGCACATAATCTGGTTGCACGCCTTGACGGTCTGTCCCGAGCCCGCCGGTCCCACGTGGGTGATCCTCTTCCCCATGGCCTCCAGGACGGGCCGGTAGAGCTCGAAGACCTCCGCTTTGCCGCCGACCATGATGGTCAGGGCCGCGTTGACGGCGCCGATCTCTCCGCCCGAGACGGGGGCGTCCAGCATCTCGACGCCGATCCCGGACAGGCGCGCGGAGAACTCGCGCGTGGCGTCCGGGGAGATGGTGCTCATGTCGATGACCGTCCGGCCCGCGCGGGCGCCTTGCGCCACCCCGTCCTCGCCGAACAGGACGGTCTCCACGTCGGGCGTGTCCGTCACGATGGTGATGATGACGTCCGAGGTTTCGGCGACCTCCCGGGGGGACGCCTTGGCCGCGCCCCCGGCGTCGATCACCTCCCGGGCCTTCTCCGGCGTCCGGTTGTAGACGTTCAGGGGGAAACCGCCCTTCAGGAGGTTGAGGGCCATGGGCCGCCCCATGATCCCGGCGCCGATGAATCCGATGGTCTCTTTCCGGTCGTTCATCTTTCCTTCCCTCCCTTCTTTCCCACACGATGAAAACACGCAGGTGGCGCGACACACTGTTTTGGAGTCTCTCGCATTATGGTAGACTAAAGGTCTAGCGGGTTGCGGAAAAACTCATTTCAAGGCCTGCAAAGTCTCCGTTGGTGTCATTCCGAGCGTAGCGAGGAAACTCGCCTT
>JASLXW010000474.1 GCA_030740135.1 Nitrospinota bacterium | reverse complement strand
AGAGGACAGGCTCACCATATCAGAGAGATTCAACCCTCGCAAACCGGTGTTTCCGGCATGACGCGCCCCCTGAGGGCTCGAAAAACGGCCGTAAATATAAAATAAATATAACTCATGAGTTATCAACCTCTTGGGTGGTGTTCTTTAATCATTACTTTAAGTCTTTCTCGCGTGACGTGCGTATAAATTTGGGTGGTGGATATATCCGCGTGTCCCAGCATCATCTGAACAGACCGGAGATCGGCCCCCTGCGTCACGAGGTGGGTCGCAAAAGAGTGGCGGAGGATGTGCGGGCTGACATTGCTTTGGATGCCGGCCTTCAGGGCGTATCCTTTCAAAACCTTCCAGAATCCCACCCGGGATATCGGAACACCGTTTCGGTTCAGGAATATCTTCTCTTCGGGCTCGGAAACTTCTATCCCCCGCAGCCGGGTCCGTCTTTGAAGGAGCTGCTCCCTCGCCCAATTTATATAGCGTCTTATCTTTTGGTTGGCCTCATCGCCCAACGGGACGATGCGCTCCTTGCTCCCCTTCCCCAGGGTTGTGACAAACCCGACATCCAGGTTCACGCGGGAGAGGAGAAGTCCCACGAGCTCGGACACGCGCAGGCCCGTCGCGTAAAGCGTCTCCAGCATGGCCGCGTCCCTGCAACCCAGGACCGACGTGGGGTCCGGCTGCGCCAACAGCCGACCCACCTCCGCCATGGAAAGGAATTTCGGCAAGGGGCGGCCCGCCGCGGGGGTCTCGATGTCCTGGGAGGGATCTTCCGCTATTCGGCCCTCGGAATGGAGGAAGCGGCAAAAACCCCGAATCGTGGAAAGTTTTCTGCGCGTCGTTCGGGGCGAAACCCCAGCCGAACAAAGCGCCTCCAGGAAGTCGACGATGTCCTCCCGGGTCAGTCCGTCGAGGGGTCCGGCGGCCTCCTTCCCCCACGTCCGCAAGAATTCCCGCAAATCCCGGCGGTACGCCTGAAGGGTGTTCTCCGAGAGCCTGCGCTCCGCTGTCAGGTAATCCAGGTACCGCTGGAGAAGGTCGGAATCGGTCATGTTTCACGCACTCGTCAAGGACCCTCGTCACACTCCGGATTCAAGTCGGGCGGCGGGGCGTTCGCCGCCTGACGGCTTCTCAGGCTCTCGCGCAGAAGCGAAAGCTCCCGGCAGCCCGTCACCTTCGCCGCCAGGAGATAAACCGCCGCCCCCAGCAACAGGCAGGCCGCCAGGGCGGAAACCCGTCCGGCGAGCGACCCGGCCAGGGCGTAAAGCTGGTGTTTCGCCCCGTACACAATAACGGCCATCAGGGCGGTGGGCGGCAGAATCCGATAGAAAGACCTTGCGATGGCGCGCCCTCCCAGGCCTCCCAGCCGGCGGTGAAGGGCGCGCAGCAACAATCCGACGTTCAGGAAGGCGCAGAGGGCCCCGGCCAGGGCGAGACCCGCGTGTTTCAAAGGGACCATGAGGATCACGTTCAGGACCACGTTGGCCGCGAGGACAAGGGCGGCAATCTTCACGGGCGTGCGTGTGTCCTGCAGCGAATAGAACGCCGAAACGACGATCTTCACACCCGCGTACGCCGCCAACCCCGCCGCGTACGCCATGACGGCCTTGGCCGTCATGGCGGTGTCCGCGGCGGTGAACGCGCCGCGCTCGAACAAGACCTGAATGATCGGATGCGCCAAAATCCACAGGCCCGCCGCGGACGGCAGACAGACGAACAGGACCAGGCGCAGCCCCGCCCCCAGGGTTTCCAGAAATTCCCCCCGCTCCTCCTTGGCGGCGTGCGCGGAAAGGGCCGGGAAGATCGCGATGCTCAAAGCGATTCCGAAGATGCCCAAGGGGAATTGAAGAAGCCGGTTCGCGTAGTAGAGAAACGAGATGCTCCCCTCCGCCAGGAAAGACGCCAGCAGACGGTCCACCAGGGTTCCGATCTGGGCGATGGAAAACCCGAACAGCGCCGGGACCATCAGCCGTGCGATCCGCCGGGAGCCGGGATGCGCCGGCTCCCAGCGCAGCTTCGGAAGCTGCCTCCGCTTGCGCAGGGGTTTCAACAGAACGATCAACTGAACCGCCCCGCCGATCACCACGCCCCAGGCCAAGCCGGCCGCCGCCGGCTCAAGAACGGGGGCCAGCCACAGGGCGCAGGCGATCATGCTGAAATTGAAAAAAACCGGTGTCAGGGCGGGCGTCAGAAAATGACCGAGGGTGTTCAGAATTCCCGCGGCGACGGCCGCCAGGCCGATGAAAAAGAGAAACGGAAACATGATCCGCGTCAGGCGCACCGTCAGGGCATACTTGGAAGGGTTCTGCCCGAACCCGGGCACGAGGACCTTCACCAGGTAGGGGGCCGCCAGGACGCCGATGACGGTGACAACGGCCAGGATCAGGGCGAGCGTAACCCAAAAGGCCCCGCTCAAGCGGCGCGCGGCCTCGTCCCCCCCGTCCGTCCGCTCCTTGGTGAAAACGGGGATGAACGCCGCGGACAAGGCCCCTTCCGCAAAGAAGACGCGCAGGATGTTTGGAATGCCGAACGCCACGTAGAAGGCGTCGGCGGTGAAGCCGGCCCCGAAGAGGTTGGCCACGATCATGTCCCGGATGAACCCGAAGATCCGGCTCGTCAGCGTGGCCGCGCTGACGACGCCGGCGGAGCGGGCCAACCGCGCGCCTTGATTCATCTTTCGCGCGTCGTCCGGAGCGGAATTCTTGGAATGGGGTTCGGAGGACATATCAATCGGAGCGGCCGATCCTGAACGCCCGGGACGCCTCGGGCGCCGGCCCGCCGGAATGTAGGATCAACGCCAATTCGCGCTCCCCTGGTGGAAACCGTTTGTGGTCCGAGCCTTGACAACGGCCGCCAAACCTCTATATTTGGACCGGGTGTAAGGTTTTAGAATATCTTCCTCGGAGATTTTTCAGTGCCCCGAAGCAAGTCGGTCTTGAAAGCCGCTCGACAAAACGAAAAGCGCAGGATTCGGAATCAGTCCATTCGGACCCGATACCGGACGGCGGTCAAACAGGTCCACGCGGCCCTCGAACAGGGCGACGCGCAGGCCTCGCAAGAAGCACTGGCCCATGCCATCCGGACCATCGACGGGACCTC
>JASLXW010000473.1 GCA_030740135.1 Nitrospinota bacterium | reverse complement strand
ATTCGTGTCGGATCTCAATGGTCCCAACCCGCGTTTCGTCCTACAATCAGTTTGTCAACGCTTATTTCCCGCCGCGTCGGGAGAACGCGCGCATTTTCTGACCGCGGTCGGCTCGAAACCCCGCCGTCGTCGGCTCCAAAGGAAGGGATGTCCTCTTCAAATGAAATCCATGCGCGTTCACGCCGCCACCGTTCTCGTCCTGGCGACCCCTTTGTTTAACCTCGATCCCGCCGCGGAGGCCCGGGAGACCCCCCGGATCCTCAGCGCGGTGAGCAGGACGGAAAGGCGAATCCGGGCGCGTCTGCGGCTTCTGTTCGAGAGCCGGGGTCTGACCTACCCGCCCGGCGATGTTTTTCTCCGCGTCTTCAAACTGGAAGAGTCCCTCGAGCTCTGGGCGAGAAAGAGGTCCTCGGGCCCCTTCACCCTTTTGAAGACCTATCGGGCCTTCAACCTTCCCCTGAATTACAGGCGAGGGCGAAATCCGGCGTCTCAAGACGCCGGGCCGAAGAGGAGGATGGGGGACGGCCGGGTTCCCGAGGGCGTCTACAAGATCCTCTATCACAACCCCTGGAGCAGCTATCACCTTTCACTGGCCATCGGCTACCCCAATCCGTCGGACGCGATTCTCGGCAAACGTCTGAGGACAATCACCGAAAGGGGGGAGCGGGCGGCGCTTCGCTGGTGGCGGAAAAACAATGGGCGGATAGACCGGTCTCTGATCAGAGGGATGCCGTCCCTCTGGGGCGATGGACGGATCAATCCGCTCGGCAACGAAATATTCATTCACGGGAAAAAGGTCACCATCGGGTGCATCCCCATCGGCGACCGAAACATCGAAGAGGTCTTCGTCCTGACCGACGCCCGCAGGGTGGGAGGGACTCCGGTGCACATCTTTCCCTTCCGGTTCAGCGACCCGGACAACCGGCCGGTCCGCCGGAGCCTGGAAGAAAGGCGTAAGGATCTCGCCGCGTTCTGGCAAAGCCTCGAATCCGTTTACCGGCATTTTGAAAGAACGAGAGAACTCCCGCCGATTTACATCGACAAGGAGACGGGGCTCTATTTCACCACGCCGGGTCCGGGGCGTATGGTCTACTGAGCCTCGTCCTGAACTGATCCCAAGATAGACCTCAATGTTGTGAGAACTCCAGGCTTACCGCCGGGCCGCCGATCGCGCGGACCGTCCCCGATTCATGCGTTGGGACATTCCCGCATCCCGGTCCGAAATACGGCGTGAAGAGGCGATTCCTTACGCGGAAGCGGCCGCTATCCGCACGCTTCGTCCTTCGACCGAAACCCGCCCTTCGGCGAACCACCGCACGGCCATGGGATAGATGCGGTGCTCCTGCCGGAGGATTCGTTGCGAGAGACTCTCTTCGTCGTCATCCTCAAAGACGGGGACCGGCGCCTGAGCGATGACGGGGCCGTGGTCGACCTGTTCGTCCACCAGATGCACGGTCGCCCCCGAGACGCGCGCGCCGTATTTCAGGGCCTGCCGCTGGGCGCGCAGGCCGGGGAAGGCGGGCAGGAGCGAGGGGTGAACGTTCAGAATCGGGACGCCGCACTGCTGGATGAAATCGCCGCTCAGGATGCGCATGAAGCCGGCCAGGCATACCAGGTCTACGGCCGGGTTTCTCAAGATCTCCAAGGCGGCGTCCTCGAACGCCTCGGGCTCCAGAAATCGGGCCGACAGGCCCTGCTGAGACGCCCGCTCCAGCGCCTGGGCGCTCTGGACATCGCTCAAAACGACCGCAATCTCGGCTTTCAGGTAGCCGGTGCCGGCCGCTTCCATCAGGGCCCGCAGGTTGGAGCCGCGGCCGGAGGCGAATACCGCGATCCGCATTCTCCCCCCTATTCCAGGACCACGCGCTCCCCAGGCGCGCGTCCTTCCTCGATGCATCCAATCGCGTAAACTTTCTCACCGGATTGGCGCAGCTTTTTCATCATCCGCTCCCCGTCGGAGGGGGAAACCACAACGATGAGACCGATCCCCAGGTTGAACACGGTCTCCATCTCCCGGGCGTCGATGTCGCCGGCCGATTGGAGGGCGCCGAAAACGGGCGGCACGGGCCAATCGCCGTTTCTGACGACGGCCCGACAGTCCTCCGGCAGGACGCGCGCCAGGTTTCCGGCAATCCCCCCGCCCGTGATGTGGGCGATGCCCGCGACGGGAATTTCCCGAAGGGCGTCCAGGACGGACCGGACGTAAAGCCGCGTCGGGGCCAGCAGGACCTCCGCCAGGGTTCGCCCTCCCGCGCCGGGAAGCGGGGCGTCCAGCGACAGGTCTTTCTCTTCAAGGATGCGCCGGATTAAGGAGAATCCATTGCTGTGCGGACCGCTCGAAGCGAGTCCCAACAGGACGTCGCCCGGCCGGATCTTTTTCCCGTCGATGACCTGATCCCGTTCAACGATGCCGACGGCGCATCCGGCCAAGTCGTATCGCTCACCGGGGTAAAAGTCCGGCATCTCGGCCGTCTCTCCGCCCAGAAGCGCGCAGCCGCATTCCACGCAGGCCTCGGAAATGCCGGTCACCACTTCCGCCGCCACGCCGGGGTCCAACCTTCCGGTCGCGATGTAATCGAGGAAAAAAAGGGGTTCGGCCCCCTGGGCCAGGACGTCGTTCACGCACATGGCGACCAAATCCCGGCCCGCGGCGGCGTGTCTCCCTGTGCGGAACAGGAGGTCGAGCTTTGTTCCCACGCCGTCCATTCCGGCGACAAGGACAGGCTCCCGAAACCCCGGCGGGATCCGGAATCCGCCGCCGAACCCTCCGATCGTCCCCTCCACCTCCGGGCGGCGGGTGGATTCAGCCAGCCCCCGCAAACGCGGAACCAGCGCACCGGCGGCCTCGATATCGACGCCCGCCCGCCGGTAAGTCAGGCCGGATGCGGACCGGTTTGGATTTCCGGGTCCGGTCACGCGGTCTGAATCTTGCGGAGGAGTTTAATGTTTTCGGTGTGGCCGCTCATCCGGGCGGTCACCTTCCCCCTCAGGGGCCGGCCCAGGAGGTAGAGATCGCCGATGACGTCAAGGACCTTGTGCCTGACAAACTCATCGGGAAAGCGGAGCTCCGTGTTGATCACCCTTCCCGCGTCC
>JASLXW010000472.1 GCA_030740135.1 Nitrospinota bacterium | reverse complement strand
TCCTCTCTCTCTGTTGGCCCCTGGAACTCTACTCCCTACCCAAGGAGATGTCTCACATCTATCTGAACCTATACAACAGAATCCGGTTTCCCCCAAGCGGTTTCATGGATGTCACCGTCGAGCGGAGGACGCGGTTCCGACCCTCGAGGTCAGCGAAGCGCGCAAGCGGATAGCCAGGGTCCAAAGGGGAGAGACCGCAATCCTGAAGGGGATGGGGGAGGGCGGTCTTAAAGACCCATCTCCTCCTTGAGCTGGTCGTAGACCCTCTCGATGTTCCGCTTCTGGACGATCGGCGCAATCGATTCATATTCGAGAGGGATGGGGAGATGGTCGATGAACGTGATCCGCTCGGCCGCCTCCTCGCGGGAAAGCCCGTTCTTGATGGCGTCTTCCACCGTGTTGAAGATCTCCGTCAGGGTCGCGCGCTGGATGGGGAGATACGCCTTGTCGCAGACCTTCCCGTGGCTGGGCGCCAGGACGTCCACATCCATCCCGTCCAACACATCGAGGGCGTCCAGCCAAAGGCGGGGGACGCACTGGTGGAGCCAGGGCATGAGGTGGTTGAAGATCAGGTCGCTTGTGAAGACGAGGCGGTGGCGCGGCAGGTGAACGATGGTGGTGTTCGGGAGGTGACCGGGGAGGTTAACAAGCCGGATTTCCTCTCCCCCCACATGAAGGGTGAGGCGCTCGGAAAAGGTCAGGGTGGGTTCCTTCGGGACGTACCCATCCATGAAGGGGAGGCCCTCGGGGTCGGCCTTGGCGACAAAGTCCCGAGCGGTGTTGATCTGGCCCCCCGAGATCGGCGAAAGCTCGTGGAACAACTCCCGCGTTCCCTCGTGCGCCACGACCTCCCCTTCAAAAAAAGGGTTTCCCAGGATGTGGTCGATGTGGTGCTCGGTGTTGATGATGTAGGCCACGGGCCCGTGTTTTTGCAGGTCTACCCGCCACTGGACGGCCACCGAGGGAGGCTCGGGCGTGTCGATCAGGACAACGCCTTCCGGCGTCACCACATAACCCGGGTTACACCCCGGAATGTTTGTCTCGATGAAGACTCCCTTCGCAATTTCTTCCATGGGATCTCCTCGGGAATGTGAAGGTTGCCGGCCTCATCGGCCCCTCGCGAAAAGGTCGGGAGATTCGATCTGATTCATCATTCTCCTATTCCTCTCGGGGGGGCCTGATCTTCGTTGTCCCTTGCCGGCTTTCGAAGCGTGATCCGGCCAACAATTCTTGGCGATTCTTTGAGTGATCAACCTCCCTGCCCCTCTGCCTCGAAGTATAGAGTAATTTGTTGATCCCGTCAGTTGGGGACTTGAGAGATATGCGGATAAAAAAATTCAAGCTGTATGGAGCGCCGGGGGAAAATGTGGCAAGGTGGCAACGGTTCTTGAGTTCTCCATTCGCAAAAGGAAGATGATTCGCCATGACCATCACGCGCGTTGACAGCTTCCATTTCCACCCCGGGATGAAGGATTACGTCCTGGCCCTGAAGCGGGCCGACCCCGCCGGCACGCCCTGGACGCCATTGGAGAAGCCGCTTGCCGAGTGTGCGGTTGCGCTGGTCTCTTCCGCCGCCATCCACCTGAAGGGTGACACCCCGTTCGATCTGGAGCGGGAGCGCCGCGAGCCCACCTGGGGCGACCCCACCCACCGGGAGATCCCCCGCTCGGCCGGGCAGGATGACACCGCGTACACGCATCTCCACATCGACACCTCATACCTGGAAAAAGACCGGAACGTCGCCTGGCCCGTGGACATCTTCGAGGATTACGGGCGGGAGGGAAGGATCGGACGGCTGGCGGATACGCTCTATTCCATCATGGGTTACATCCCGAACTTCCATCCCCTGGTGAAGAAGACCGCCCCGGCCCTGATCGCCCGGATGAAGGAAGAGGGGGTGGACGCCGCTTTCCTCGTCCCCGTCTGACCCATTTGCCCGCGGTCGGTCGGACTGCTTCAGCGTGAGATTGAAAAGGCGGGGATCGCGACGGTGTCCGTGAGCAACGTGCCGGAAATCACCGAGCGGGTGGCCGTCCCGCGCGCGGTGTTCGTTCAGCATCCCTTCGGCCGGGTGCTCGGGGACGTCGGGGACCGGGCCGGACAGCGGCGGGTCTGTGACGCCGCGCTCGAATCGCTGGAGTCGGCGGATTCCCCCAACCACTACCGCCACTTGCCCTACGCGTGGCCGGAATCCCCCGAGAAAGTGAAGTGGCGGCCGGACGTGCCGCCCCCCTTGGGCAGTTACGTCCGGCAGAGAAAGCTGGACCTTGCCGAGACGGTTATCCGGGCCCTGCGGGACGGGGAGCGCGAGGGCTAGGTTCGCTCAATCCTCCGTTCGGGGGTTGGCCGGTCCCTCTGTCCCGGGCTTTGGCTTGAGGACGCGCAGGCCGACGAGCAGGTCCACGACCTGGCGGCGGTGAAAGGCCAGGAAGATCAACAAGGCCCCGGCCAGGACCCCGCACCCGGCCAGCCGGCCCGCCCAGGTCGGCTCGAGCGGCGCCGCCCCGCTCAGCCACAGGGCCGCCCCGCCCAGCACGGGCCCCCACAGCGGCGGCCAAACCCCCGCCCGGCGGCGCACGAACAAGGGGGCGAGCAACAGGATCACCCCCTCGCTCGCCACTGTGGCCCATGCCGCGCCCTGCCCGCCCCAGACGGGGATCCAAAGCAGATTCAGGACGACGTTGATCCCGGCGGCGGCGATGCGGGTGCTCAAAAACCCCGGCCCCTGGATCCCGACGGCCACCATCGCGTGGGCGAAGGCGTTGTTGAGGTAAATAAGGAACGCGGCGACGGCCAGGATTCTCAGGATCGCGACCGCCTCGGTGAACCGGGGGCTGATGAGGTGGAAAATGAGGTCGGGCGCCAGGACCGCCATCGCCCCGCCCGCGAGCGCGCCCAGGACCCCCATGTAACTGACCGTTTGGCGGTAGACGTAGCCGAAGGCGACTCCGGGCCGGGTCCAGTGACCTGCCCCCCTGAAAGCCGGTGCAGTTTGAGGGTTAGGATTTTCGTACAGCTTTCGGACTGGATTGGGCTAGAAAGGGGGCAGTGATGAGTCGGAAGGGATTCACCGCGGAGCAGATCATCCACAAGCTTCGTCAGGCCGAGGTG
>JASLXW010000471.1 GCA_030740135.1 Nitrospinota bacterium | reverse complement strand
GAGGTCCCGGTCCTTGTAGCGCTTGTGGATCTTCTCCAACGTCGGCATTTCCATCCGGCAGGCCGGGCACCAGGACGCCCAGAAACTCAGGATCACCACCTTCCCGCGGAAATCGCCGAGGCGGACGGTTTTCCCATCGATCCCGGGAAGCGAGAAATCCCAAGCCCGCTTTCCGTCCAGCGGCTGGAGGCCGAGACTCATGGCGTCCAGGAAGTTGATCGAGGCGGGCCGGAGAGGGTGTCCCTTCGAGACCGGCCCTTTGGCCGCGGCCGGCCCCAGCCAGAGCAATCCGCCCAGGAGCAACACCGTCAGGCCGGTTCGGCGGCGTCCATGCGCGCGCCCCCGGCCGGGGAATAGAAACGACATCACAACACCTTCCCTCGGTTCATGATTCCACGGATCAGCTTCAGGGCGTCCTTTCCGTCCCACTCCCTTGGACCGACGGCCAGATGGGCGATGCGACCCTCCCGGTCGATCAAAAAGGTCGTCGGCATGCCGCGGACGCCGAACGCCCTCAAGGCGTCCATGTCGCGGTCCAGGAGAACGGGATAGGTCAACCCCAGCTTTTTCACGAACGGCGCGACCGCCTCTTCGCCCCGGGCGTCGATGCTCACCGCCAGGATCTCGAAGCCCTTTTCCTTGAGCCTGCCGTAGAGCCTTTCCATGGCGGGCATTTCATGCCGACACGGAAGACACCAAGTCGCCCAGAAATTGAGAAAGACCACCTTGCCCCGCAAGGATTTCAAGCTTATGGATTTGCCTTGCAGGGTCGGGAGCTCGAGGTCGGGCGCCGGTTTTCCGGCCGCTTGGCGTCCGGCGGATGCGGAAAAGGCCCCAAAAGAGAGCGAGATCAGAAGACCCGCCGCCGGGATGAAACGCCCGACGCGCCGGGTCCGGAATTTGAAACGTCTCCGCATCAGCCGCCGGCTCCCGAGATCCCCCCCCGGATTGGGTATAACGGCGCTTTGAGAGAAAAATTCCTCGCCGGGATCGGGGTCGTCATTCTTCCGGCTCGTCCTCTTCAAGGACCTCAGGGTCGATCTCGCCGTCGGGCAGGAGCGGCTCCGGCGGAATGGCCCCCTCCGCCGGCCCGGGAGGAGAGGGCGGTCCCGGGTCTTTCTCATGCCCTTCCTCATCCTCTTCGCCGTCCGCCGGTCCCACCGGCCGTCCGAATTCGCGGAGGCCCTCGGCCAGTTCGTGGAGCCTTTGGTCGACCCGATCGTGCACCGACCCTTCGGTGAACATGCCTTCTTCGTCGGGCGCGCCGGCGGGCGTCCCCGTGAGGATCTCGATCCCCTCATCCACGTGGGACACCGAATAGATGTGGAACTTCCCCGCTCTGACGGCTTCGATGACGTCATCATCGAGCATCAGGTTGGACGCATTCTGCTGCGGGATCATGACACCTTGATCCCCCGTCAGCCCCCTTTCCTCGCAAACCCGGAAGAAGCCCTCGATCTTTTCGTTGACCCCGCCGATGGGCTGAATCACCCCGTGCTGGTTGACCGAGCCGGTGACGGCGATGCCCTGCCGGATCGGCAGACCCGACAGGCTGGAGAGCAACGCGTACAGCTCGGTGGAGGAGGCGCTGTCTCCATCGACGCCTTCGTAAGACTGCTCGAAGCAAAGGCTGGCGGAAAGCGACATCGGCCGGCCCCGTCCGTATTGGCCGCCCATGTAACCGGACAGGATCAGGATCCCTTTGTCGTGGGTCCGTCCGGACATCTTGGACTCGCGCTCGATGTTGATGACGCCTTCCTCGCCCATGTAGGTTTGGGCGGTGATCCGGGACGGCTTGCCGAATCGGTAATCCCCCAGGTCGTAAACGGCGAGTCCGTTGACCTGGCCGATCACTTCTTCCGTGATGTCCACCAGGATGACCCCCTGGGTGATGAGCTCCTGGAGACGCTCTTCCGTCAGGTTGGATCGCGACTTTCGCTCCTCCAGGGCGCGCTGGACGTCCTCTTTGCGGATCACCTCATTTCCATGTTCTTTGGACCAGTAGGTCGATTCATACATCAGGTCCTGGATCTCGCTGAGGCGGGTGGAGAGCTTGTCCTGGTCGTCCACGTCCCGGGCCGCGTGCTCGATGATTCTCGCCACCGCATCCCGGTGGAAGGGGGGCAGGCCGTGATTCGCGGACTGGCAGGCGATAAAGCCGGCGTACTCCAGCAGGCGCCCGTTTTCCCGGCTCATGCGGACGTCGAAATCGGCCTTCACCTTGAAGAGCTTGCGGAAGTCCTCATCGACCTGGTGCAGGACGTGGTAGACGTAGGGATTGCCGACCATCACGACCTTCAGGTCGGTGGGGATGGGCATGGGCTTCATGCCGCCCATTGTGGCCCACCCCATCAGCTCGCCCAATTCCTCAATCTGAACCTGGCCCGTCCGGAGGGTCCGCTTCAGGGCGTTCCATACGCCCGGATTCGTCAGGGCGTCCAGGGCGTGGAAAACGAGATACCCCCCGTTCGCCCGGCTGACCGAACCGGCCCTGATCATGCTGACGTCGGTGATGTAGGTTCCGAAGGACGCCTTCTTCTCGATGAACCCGAACAGGTTTTGAAAGGTCGGGTTGTTTTCGAAAATGACCGGGGGATGCTCCAGATCGCCGTTGTCCACGAAAACGTTCACCCGGTAGGGGGCGAACGGGTCCCGGCCCGGGGGTGTGATTTGCATCTCGTGACCGGCCGGCGCGGCCCCCCCGCCCTCGCCGCCTTCCCCGCCCTCCGCTTTGACGGCGCCTTCGCCCGGGGTCTCCTGGACGCCTTTTCGGAATTCATCCAAGCGCGACAGGATGCTCTCCTGCACCTGGTCGAAATAGCTCAGGATCTCGGGGGATTCGGCGTAGTCCTCGCGCAACACCTGCATGAGAACGCCGATGACCTGGATTCCGACCTCCCGCTGGAGGGCGCGCGCCCGCTCCCGGATTTCCTTTTCAAGGCCCTTCATCTTTTTTAAGAAATCGCCGAGTTTCTGGTTAAAGGCGGCCCGCTTTTTCTCGATCTCCTCCCTCACCTCGGGGTTCAGCGTGTTGTATTGATCGTCGCTCAACGTCTGGCCGTTGATGATGGGCGCCAGGACGAAGCCGACTTGGGTCGGGCGGATCGAGAA
>JASLXW010000470.1 GCA_030740135.1 Nitrospinota bacterium | reverse complement strand
GATCGGTCTTTGGGAGGCGCGCGAAGTCGAAGTCCGGTATCTGTCCTACGGCCACCAACGCCAACTCGAGGTGGTCATGGCCCTCGCTCTCCAGCCAAAAATCCTCTTGTTGGACGAGCCGACGGCTGGTCTATCCACCGCGGAAGTGGGTCCCATTGTCCGAATGATTCATTCCCTTCCACGGGAGATCACCATCCTCATCATCGAGCACGATATGGACGTGGCCTTCGAGGTCGCGGAAAGAATCCTGGTGTTTAATCACGGAGAGAAATTGGCAGAAGGAATCCGGGAGGAAATCCGAGTAAACCCGGATGTGCGAAAAATTTACCTGGGACGTCAGGCGAGGTAGCCCCCATGCTCCAGGTCGAGGATATCCACACCTACTACGGCGACAGCTACATCCTCCAGGGGGTATCGCTGTCCGTGTCCGAGGGGCAGGTAGTCACCTTACTGGGAAGAAACGGTGTGGGAAAGACAACCACGATTCGCTCTATCGTCGGATTCACGCCCCCGCGCCGGGGACACATCCTGTACAGGGGACGAGACATCAGCGGCAGACCAGCCTACGAAATCGCAAGGCGGGGAATCGGCATCGTTCCACAGGGACGCCGGATCTTCGTCTCCCTGACCGTTCTCGAAAATCTTACCCTGGGGATGGAAAGCAGCGGTGTCTGGAACCTTGGGCGGGTTTACGAGCTATTCCCGCAGCTCGGAGAACGAAGGCACCAGCGGGCGAAGACTTTGTCCGGCGGAGAGCAGTCCATGTTGGCCATCGGACGGGCCTTGATGACCAACGCCGAGTTACTTCTCATGGACGAGCCGACCGAGGGCCTGTCCCCCCTTCTGGTCGACCAGGTCGCTGAGGCCATTGCCCAACTGAAAAAGAAGCGGCAGTCCATCCTCCTCGTGGAACAGGACCTATCACTGGCCCTGGAAGTCGCTGACTATGCCTACATCCTCAGCAAGGGCAAGGTCGTCTTCGCGGGTTCCCCCAAGGAGCTCAGGCAGCGGGAGGACATCCAGTCCCAATACCTAGGCGTATAACGGTGGATGGGAAGAAACCAAGACCCGATACATGCGCTCCCGGAAAGTTTGAAGCGGATCCGCATATGGTGTTTTCCAGAATTTCATCCACATTCATAGCGGGCGATCCATAGATGCGGATTCTGATCCAACTGTTCGTGCGGAGGACTCGATGTGATCTGGAGTTTTTTGCCAGAACGATACGGCAAGAAGAACTGAGGCCAGAACGGCAATCAGGACACTTCGCCGGTACCGCATGACGTGCCCCCTACGGGTGGGCGGGGTCTGGATCTTATTGGATTTACCACCGGAATTGTAACCAAGTTCCCGGACTAACAGGTTGCGGAAAAACTCTGTCAGGGGACCTTTGCGCGGTGTGCAAAACCCCCTCCAACTGTCATTCCGAACGAAGTGAGGAATCTGCCCAAGGTCGAAACTCATTGTTTTTACATGACTTTCAGGAAAAGATTCAAACAAGGCGAGATTCCTCGCTACGCTCGGAATGACACCAACGGCGACTTTGCAGGCCTTGAAATGAGTTTTTCCGCAACCTGCTAAGGAAAGCCATCATGCTCAGGCGGGCCGCGCTTGAGATATTTCGGTCAGGGCGGAGAAAAAAGTAGCGCCCTATACTCCTGGGAAAGCGGTGATCGGCGGTCCAAACCTCCGGTTTGTGAATCTGGAACACGCCGGGGGACTGACTGTAAAGGGCGTCAAGAACCTAATCTCAAAATCCCATTTCAGACTCCTTGGGCCTTTTGTCGTCATTCCCGCGAAGCCTGTCCCCGAGGGCCTTGATCGGGGAGCGGGAATCCAGTGTTTTCAAGCCTTTCCGGATGCCCGCTTACGACATGCGGGCATGACGGTTAGGGCGCTACCAATTTTGAGATAGGTTCAAGTCAGCTCGGAGCTGGAAGCTTGCCTTCTGCGGCAAAGAATTTCTCAAGAAGCCGGGACTTCCTCCCGATCACAACGAAGGGGTTCAGAAAAAGCTCGAAAATCTCAAGAAGAAAAAGTCGGCGGGTTCGTAGCCCACGAAGAACCGGTGCAGAGTCCAGCCCTTACATCAATCGAAGGTTCGTGACCGATTCCGTCTACCTCGCCAGCGACCGGATATAGCCGATCAGGTTTTGCACGTCCGCCGGTTTGAGCTGGCCGAAGGGGGGCATGAGGGGGCTTTTGCCGACGCTTCGGCCGCCCTGGGTGATGATTTTCGCCAAGTCGGCGTTCGAGAGTTTCTTCATCTTGGCCTTGTTCGTGTGGTCGGCCGGCTTGACGGGGAAGTCCCGGGTCGCGGATCCGTCGCCCTTGCCGCTGTTTCCATGGCAGAAGGCGCACAGTTGACGGTATTTGGTCCGGCCGGCCTTGAGATCGGCGGCGTGCGCGGCGGCGCCGGCCGAAATCGTCCATACAAGCGCCGTCAGGATTGCGATCCCCGCTGATGGTCTCACCGCCGAACCTCCCATTGAACGAGCAAGAATTCCTCCAACCCGGTTCCTGATAATTTACCCTGAGCCGGAAGCCTCCGCAATGGGGATTCCCGGGGTTTCGCCAAGGGCATGGCCCGGGCCGCTTCCTCTCAGGAAGGTTAGACCTCCCCGGGGGAGGTCGGGTTCTTGTCCGCTGTCGAAATCTTGAAGACGCGGCGGCTTCCCTCAGCAACCCCCAGTTTCCTGCACTTGAAGAAACGAGGCCCCGAAGGATCAGGTGTGATTCCTACCCTGACGAGTGATCTCCTTACCCTTGACAGCCCGCCGTCATTCTGCAACGCCCCCCTGTTGTCATTCCCGCGCAGGCGGGAATCCAGAAGTGTTTCAGATCGGTCCCAATCAATCCGACCTCCGGCTGCGCCGAAGGCCCTTCTCCCTCTCGTATCCTTTTCAACGCAATGATCACGCGGGCAGGGGGATGGACCCGCAGCTCAGAACGCTGGATTCCCGCCTGCGCGGGAATGACGGCTCCGGGTGGACGCTTGACGGCGTCTGTTCTCACTGTATAGGTTCAGATAGATGAGAGTTCCAGGGGCCAACAGAGAGAGAGGAGGTCCCTGGATGCAAGTGTTTGGGTTGCCTCGTAGCCTCCTGCGCGC
>JASLXW010000046.1:8393-14238 GCA_030740135.1 Nitrospinota bacterium | reverse complement strand
GTGAAAAAGAAGGGTCCGCGCCAACAAGGGGGCGAAAATTCCCGCGAGGACGAAGGGCCAGAGGTCCAGCGAGAGGAACGGACGAATGGGCGAGGTGAACACCGCTAGCAGCCAAAGGCCCAGAAAGTTCAGCGTCACGTTGACGGTGACGGCGGTTTGCGGATTCGAGTCCTCCATTCCGAGACGCGAAAACAGGTTATTCAACGCGAAGGCCAAGGCGCCCGCAATCGCGAGGAACGAAGGATTCATCGATCGAGGCCGCCCCTGTGAGTCGCCGCCAACCCGGCCCGGGCACGTTGAAAAGAGCCGGATATCCGCCGAACGCGACGCATCGGTCAGGCCGATCCCGGCGTCGAGGACATCCCGCGTCCCCTGATATCCACCTTGCGGAAAACAAAAAGATTTACATCCTAGCACACGGCGGAAAGGATGCCCCCGAACCGGCGCCGGCCTCCCGCCGGCCAACCCTTCCGATAGAATGTGGTAGAATGACGCCTCTGAACGAGCGGGCCGTCGGCCCCTGTCACTGAACCCATCTTCGGCGTGGAGGTCCGGATGCCGCGGGAATCGGCGCAAGAGGCCGGGCGCGTCTCCTTGTTGGTGACCTGCCTGGCGGACCAGTTCTTTCCCGAAGTGGCCGAGGCCGCCGTGCGGGCGATCCGCCGCCTCGGCGTCCGGGTGGACTGCCCATCCGGCCAGACGTGCTGCGGCCTCCCCCACTACAACAACGGGTTCCATGATGAAGCCCGCCGCCTGGCCGAGCGGAACATCGAGTTGTTCGGGGAGGACGGCCCCGTGGTGATCCCTTCCGGGTCCTGCGGCTGGATGTGCAAATCCGTCTATCCCAGTCTCTTCGAGGGCGACCCCTGGACGCGCGCCCGGGCGATCCGGTTCAGCGGCCGGGTGATCGAGCTCTCCGCTTTCCTGGCCTCGCGTCCGGAAGGGACGAAGAGGGAGGGGGGGGGGGACGCCCCCCAATCCGGGAAAGGCTTCGGCAAGATCGCGGTCCACGATTCCTGTCACGCCCTGCGGGGTCTGGGACTGCGGGACGCGCCGCGAAAGCTGCTGGCCGAGACCGGGGCCGAGGTCGTCGATCTGCCCGGTGCGGACCGCTGCTGCGGCTTCGGGGGCAGCTTCGCCGTGAAGTTCGACGAGGTCTCCACGGCCATCCTGAAAGAAAAGCTCCAGGCCGCCCGGGAATGCGGCGCCGACACCATCGTGACGGCCGACGGCGGTTGTCTCATGCAGCTCCGGGTCGGCGCGGGGAAATGGGTCGAGATGGGCCTGGACGGCCCCCCGCCGCGCTGTCTCCATTTGGCCGAAGTCCTGGCTCCGCCGGAGGATGCCGCCCCGCCTCCGCAAGCCGGGGCGAACGTCCCCCGGGAAGGGGAGGACCATGCCCCATAAAAGCTTCCGCCGCAGGGCCCGGATCGCCCTGGCCGACGCGAATCTTCAGGAGGCCCTGCGCCGCGCCACGCACGCCTTCGACACCCGCAGGGCCGGGGCCCTGGCGACGCTGGAAGACTCCGACGCCCTCCGGACGCGCGCGTCCGAGATCCGGACCTCCACGCTGAACCACGTCGACCGCCACCTGGCCCGCCTGGCCGAAAGCGTCGAGCGGGTCGGGGGCCGGGTCCATTTTTGCGACGACGCCCAAGCGGTCATCGAGACCGTCCTCCAAATCGCCGAGCGGCGCGGAATGCCGCCCATCATCAAGTCCAAGTCCATGGCCACCGAGGAGATTCACCTCAACGCGGCCCTGGAAAAGGCCGGGCTGAACCCGGTGGAAACGGATCTGGGGGAGTGGATCCTCCAACTGGCGGGTGAGCGGCCCTCCCACCTCATCGCCCCGGCCATCCACAAGACCGCGGAGCAGATCGCCGACCTGCTCAACCGGAAGTTCGGCGAGTCCCTGCCCCCGACCGAGAACGAGGCCATGACCGCCCTGGCGCGGAAAAAGTTGCGCGAGGCCTTCATGGAAGCGGGGATCGGGATCAGCGGCGTCAACTTCGCCGTGGCGGAAACGGGGACGGTCGTCCTCGTGACCAACGAGGGCAACGGGCGCATGGTGACGAGCGTCCCCCCGGTGCACATCGCCGTCATGGGGCTGGAAAAGGTCGTCCCGACCGTGGAGGACGTCTGTCTGCTCCTGAAGCTTTTGGCGCGCTGCGGAACGGGCCAGAAGATGACCGCCTATGTCTCGCTGGTCACGGGCGCGAGACGGGCGGTGGACCGAGCCGAGGGTCCGGAGGAGCTCCACCTGATCATCCACGACGGCGGCCGCTCCGCCCATCTGGCGGGGCCGTTCCAGGAGGCCTTCAACTGCATCAAGTGCGGGGCCTGCCTCAACGCCTGTCCGGTCTACCGGAAGGTGGGCGGCCACGCCTACGATTCCGTCTACCCGGGCCCCATCGGCGCCATCCTGTCTCCCGTGCTGTGGGGGCGCGAGAACTCGGGCGACCTGCCGTTCGCCTCGAGCCTCTGCGGGGCGTGCCTGGACGCCTGCCCCGTCAAAGTGGACATCCCCCGCATGATCCTGGAGATGAGGGCCTCGATCACGGAGAAAAAAGAGACGCCGTGGTTCGAGCGCGCCATCTTCCGGACGGCCGGTTTCGTCCTTCGCCGCCCTTGGCTCTACCAGGCGGCCGGCTGGACCGCCGCGAAGGTCCAGCTTCCCTTCGCCCGGGACGGCGGGATCGCGAGACTCCCCTGGCCGTTGAGCCGCTGGACGCGAACGCGCATGTTCCCCGCCTTCGCGGAGCGCTCCTTTCAGTCTCGGTGGAGAGAGCTTCAGTGGGACGGCGCGCCGTCGACGCCCCCGCCGCCCCTGCCGAATGGGGGCGCGGGAGAGGGGGAGCAAGACGGCCGGGCGCCGGACGGCCGGGGACCGAACGGTCGGGAACCGGAGATGATTCAGCGGGCCGCCCGCGCCCTGAAGACCGGCGTGGAGCACGTCGGCGGCCTCCGCGTCCAGCCCGCCGATCGGCCGCCGGGAGACATGGCGGAGCGGTTCTGCCGCGAGCTCGAGGGGGTGAGCGGAAACGCGCACCGGGCGAAGGACCTGCGCGAGGCCTCCCGGATCGTGTCGGCCTTGCTTCAAGAGAAGGGCGTCGCCTCGGTCGCGGCCTGGGACACGCCGCTGTTGCGCATCCTGGAAGGGTCCGTCTCGAGGGAAGGGAGCGGGGCGGGTTGGTTTTGGGGGCCGGGACGGAACCGGGATTTCGAGGCCTTGAAGACGGCGGACCTCGGGATCACCGAAGCTCATCTCGGCTTGGCCTCGTCCGGGACGCTCATGCTGATCGGGAGTCCGGGCCGCTCGCGTCTGGTTTCCCTCCTCCCCGACGTTCATCTGGCCATTTTACCGGAAGGCCGCCTGGTGGAGGGCCTGGACGACCTTCCGGGCGTGATCGGGGAGGCCTTCGCGCCCGGTTCCGGGGCGAACGGGATTCAGGCCATCGACCTGATCACCGGGCCCAGCCTGAGCGCGGACATCGGGATGGTCCCGACCTTGGGGGCGCATGGCCCCAAAGAGGTCCACGTCATCATTCTGGAAAGCGGCGCGGCGGCCGATTCCAGCCAGGGACCGTTTGGGTCCGCCGAAACCGCGGCCCCGCCGGCGGCCGGGACGGAGTCCGGGGCCGGCCGGGGATTGGGGTTGGTGGACCATTGAGTCGCTTGACGCGGATTTCCGACGAACGCGGATGCCGAAACGGGGTAGGCCGGGTCAGGGGATTGTCTGTCAATCAATGACCCAATGGATGGGCGCCGACCAGGTTTCACAGCCTGTTTTCTGCGGGCGTGTGACGGGCCGGGAAGGGGACCACCGAGGCGGTGGCACCGTTCAAGTTGGTTGGCTCATTGCGCGACGTTCTTCTTGCCGGGCGGGACGCCCGGTCCACCCTTTGGAGGAGACAAGATGTCCGAACAACCCGTCGGCGTGGGCGTTGTGGGAATCGGATGGTGGTCGACGCCGACCGCCGTCGCTGTCAAGAACAACCCCAAGTACCGTCTCGTCACCTGCTTCACGCGGACGCCCGAGAAGCGGAAGAAGTTCGCCGAGACCTACGGGTGCGGGGAATCGGAGAGCTATGAAGAAATCCTCGGGAACGCCGACGTAGAGGCCGTCATCCTGACGACGCCCAATTCCGTCCACGGCGAACAGATCCTCCAGGCCATCGGGGCCGGAAAGCACATCTTCGTCGAGAAACCGATCACCAACACCCTCTCCGAGGCCAAGGAGGTGGTCGAGGCGCACAAAGGCTCGGGCCTGACCCTCATGACCGGCCACTGCTACCGCCGAAACGCCGGCCATCGGGCCGCCCGGCGGTTAATCGACGAGGGACGGCTCGGCAAGCCCATCATGGCGGAATGCAACTTCAGCGTCGGCGTCGGGCAATCGCTCACGCCGGACAAGTGGCGGTTCTTCGACGCCGAGTGCCCCGGCGGGCCGCTCACGCAGATCGGGATCCATCACGCCGATACGATGGCCTACCTCTTCGGCCCCATCCGCAGCGTGACCAGCCGGGTCAGCAAGCTCGACACGCCGGCCGAGATCGACGATGTCCACATGTCCCTGATCGAGCTCGAGTCGGGCGCCCTGGGGTACATGGGGTGTAGCTTCGCCACGCCTCTGGTGTACACCTTCAACGCCTTCGGCAATCAGGCGAACCTCTACATGACCACCGACCGGACGGACGCCGCGGCGACGGATGAGATGGACCGGACGACCGAGATCTATCTTCAGGAGAAAGGCAGCGCGGAGCGAAACCCCGTGGACCTCACGCCCGGGGACATGACGCGTGAGCAGATGGACGAGTTCGCCGATTGCGTCCGGTCCGGCAAGGCGCCGGAGACCGGCGTGCGCGAGGGCGTCCTGGCCGCGGCCTTCGTCCACGCGGCCATCCGCTCGGCCAAGGAAGGCCGGCCGGTGGAGATCGCCGAGATGCTGGAAGGGATTTCACTCTGAGTGCATTTCCCACCAACTGTTGGAAGCATTGGGTGGCGAGGGGTAATATCAGTAACGGGCTACCGATCCGCGAACCCCGTGTAGCGCGGAGGCTTTAGCCTCCGCTGGTTTTCCATTCGGCGTGGCGTTGGGGCGGAGGCTGAAGCCTCCGCGCTACACCGTTATTGAATTCACCATTTCCGTCAATCAGGGTGTGTTCAGGGCGCACCCATCGCCTCAGCCGCTTCAACCATGGGCGCCCGGACAGGGGCGAAATTCGCAGGGAGACTCGCCTGATGATCAAAAACGTCGCATTCATCGGTCTCGGAAACATGGGCACGCCGCTTTCCCGCCACCTCCTCACCGCGGGCTTCAACGTGAGCGGGTACGACGTGGTGAAGGAGAAGATGAGCGCCCTCGAGGCCGACGGGCTTCGCGCCGCCTCCTCCCCGGCCGACGCCGCCCGGGACGCCGACGCGATCCTGACGATGCTCATGCGCCCCGAGATCATCCGGGACGTCCTTTACGGAGAGCAGGGCGTCGTCCACGGGGCGAAGCCCGGGGCCGTCGTGGTGGACATGAGCACGATGTCGCCCGCGTTCCAGCGGGAGCGGTTCGCCGAGTTGGAGAAGCGGGGCTTCCGGCCCTTCGAGGCGCCCGTGAGCGGGTCGGTCCCGCACGCGGAAGTGCGCGAGCTCACGATCATGGCCGGCGGGGACGAGGCGGTCTTCGACGAGCTGAAGCCCGTTTTCGAGGCGTTCGGAAAAAACATCTGCTACATGGGAGAGGCCGGGAAGGGGACGCTGATGAAGCTCCTCACCAACTTGATCCTGGCCGTCAACCTGGCGGGCCTTCTGGAAGGGCTGATCCTGGGGGAGAAGGGCGGACTGAAGGTGGAGC
>JASLXW010000046.1:0-8383 GCA_030740135.1 Nitrospinota bacterium | reverse complement strand
GAGCGGATGCTGGACATCCTGGTCACGGGCGCGGCGTTCTCCCGGGTGATGGATTTCAAGAACGCGCTCCTGAAAACGCGCGATTACGAGGGCCTTCTTCAAGGCTCCACGGAGCTGATCAGCAAGGATGTCCGGTGCGCCCTCGAGGCTGGATCCGAGCTGGGCGCTCCGCTCCCGCACGCGGCGCTGATTCTACAAGACTTCATCAGCTCCAGTGTCCAAGGCAACGCGCACAAAGACTACGCCTCCCTCCTGGACATCCTGGAATCCCGGGCGGGGTTGTAGAAAGCGGGGGGCGCTTTTTGAAGGGCGCACCCCCGCACCCCCCAGCAAAACTTTCATTTCGCGACAGAGGGCGGCCAATGCTAAACGCCATCGATGGGCCACAGCCAAACCGTTCAGTCTACCCGACATCCACCCCCAGCAAGGCCCGGCTTTGCCGGGCCGCAAAAAGTTTTTCAGGGGGTCCAGGGGGGCGGTTTTTCAAAAAAGCCCCCCTGGGATCTTCCTCCACCTTGCCTCTGACGGATTTATCACCGAGCGTGGTGGTCGATGCCTTTGTACGCCTCGATGAACCTCACGATCCGTTTTTCGTCGAACTTGTCCAGGCGGTCGATTCGCGTCCAGGCCGTCAGGGCGATGAGGGGTTTCATCTTCGGGTAGGGCGCGGCGATGACCTCCGTGGGATAGCGGTCCACGATCTCCTCGATCTTCCGAATCAGATCGGGACAATCCCGGCAGCGGTAACTGACAATGACGCCTCCATCCTCCAGGTTATGGGTCTGGAGTCCTTTCAGGATGGGCTTTTTGCGCACCCCCCAGGGGGCGATGCCGCCATAGTGGTTGCCCGAGGTGGGGGGATTGGTGTTGTACGGAAATCGCTCCGCCAGTCCCATCGCGACGTGCCGGTTTCCCTGGCTGGGATAAACCTCTCCCGGCATGTCCCGGGAAAACCAAGCGTAGACCCCGTAAGCGGCGGCGGCGGCCCCCACCGCGGCCGCGGCGGTGGAAAGGAACTTCTTCCGCCCGCGGGTCCACCCCTTTTGTCCGGACTGTGTCCGCCTTGCCTCCCGTGTGTCCTCTCGTTCCTGTTGCCGTCTCTCTTTGCGGGATTTGTCAGCCATCACACGCTCTCTGAGGTTGAAGGGTCGTCTTAAGATTTGCCCGGTCGAAACACTCGCCGCGCCGTCCGCGCGCCGGGGTTTCTCCTGTAGAACATTCACCGGCCTGATGTATTTCAGGGGTCAGGCCGCGGACCGCTCCCGCAGCCACGCATTGACTGTATCCGGGATTTCATCCAGGGAGCGGTACTCGACCAGCGTCACCCGCTCCGGGTGTTCAGATTGGAGTTGAATAAAGTTGGTCGGGTTCACGCCCGTTTTCACGTTCCCGGGCTGAAAGAAGCCGAGGATGGGTTTTCCGTCGCGGATGAACCGCATCGAGTTCACGCCCGAGCCGAACCCGGCCTCGTCGTAGCAATAGATGGCGGCCCGGGCTTCGGCCCGGAACAGGCCGTCGTGTTCCAGGATGAATTCGGCGAGGACTTCACCCTCATCGCGCCCCGCCGCGTGCCGCTCCAGGTAGGGTGTCCAGTCCGGGTCGTAGCCCTCGACCGGATCGCAGACCATCCGGGCCAGCGCGGCCGGGTCCATTTGGGGGAACCGGCCGCGGTAGAAGCGGTGGCGTGTGTCGAAACCGAGGCCGGAGTCTTCCAGGGCCTGGATGACGACGACCTTGAAGTCCCGGGTCGTCTCCGTGGCATGCATGCCTTTGCCGCTGACGTAGCAGGGGATCAATCGAGTTTCTCCCAGGGCCCAGGCGTCCCCTCACAGGTTGCCCGACTTTCACGGGCGGCTTGATTCGGGATTCGCGCGAATGCCGCACAAAGCATTCGGTCTCATTCCGACCCGAATCCTCACCCGGAATCCTACTCGCGGGTCTCACATCTTCCGGTTTGAGACGAGAGCCATTTAACGATGAAGCTGAGATAACATTCAAGTTCCGGCAGCACACGAAGAGACTGAAATCCTATATTGAGAACGGAGAAGCGGGGGAAGGATGAAGATCGGCGGGTTGCCAGGCCTCACCGGCGCTCCGGGTCGAGCCGCGAAATCTACGGAAGGGGGAAGGGATACAGCCGGCCCGCATCATGATATTCTCATCCGGCTATGCGACTTTCAGCGCCAATGGTGTTGGCCTGCTCGCTGGTTGCCTGTCCGCCCGGCCCCGCCCCGGCGGAACCGCTGCTCTCCGCGCACCGCTTTCCCACTCACCTTGTCACCGGTCCGGACGCCTCCCGGGTTCGTGAAATCTTTCGGGAGCACTCTATCTCGCGCAAGCACAGAAGCCGTTTCGAGAGCACCCCGAAGGTCTACCGCTACCTGCTGGAGCGAATCCCTCTGGCGGCGACCCTCATCCGCGTCCTGAGATTCGGCAAGTACAAGATAACCGAGCGTCCCGGCGGGGTTCTCACCGTGGACAGCGGGGGAGGGCTGGTCCTGACGGTCCGGGTGCACCACAAGAGCGAATCGCGCCTCGTCGCCTTCATCGAGGGGGTCTATCGATCCTGGTGGACCACCGGGATACACGGCCGGGCGGCCGTCCGGATCCGCTTCCGCCCGGCGGACGCCGAGGGCTGGCCGGCGATGGAAAACGACTTTCTGGGATTCATCAAGTTCAGGAGCCCCGTGGTCGAGTTCTTCGCCCGGGTCGTGAACTTTTTCCTGCGGCGCATGACCGACCGGGAGATCATGGCGGGCCGCAACGCGGGCCGATCCCTCACGGAAATCCTGGCGAAGAATCCCGCCCGGGTGTACAGGGCGATGCGGAAAAGTCCCGAGGTTTCACGGAAAGCGCTCGAAGAATTCCGAAGGATCTTCCTTCCTCCGGAGACCTCGGCGGCGCGCTGAGAAGCCGGCGGCATTCCCCCTTCCTCTGATAGCCCAACCGATGAGGATTCGCCTCGGCGCCATTCGGGGTTCAGCCATGCGGCCGGACTTGAAGCCGGCGGGCCGGCGAGGGACAGGTCCGGGCCCGTTCCGGGCGGCTGGAAAGGGGGCGATGAATTTTATATGGTAATGGGTCGGAACTGAAATTCGCGTTTTGAGGAGGGTTTCATCCGGATGTCTCGCGTTTACCTGGAAGAGCTCGACCGCCAGCGGGACCGGCTCAACACCGGCGGGATTCAGTGCGTCGAGGCGTTCTTCCAGGAAGATCCGGGCGTCAACAACATGCTCCGCTGGATGGAGCAGCGCAATCTTCGCGAGCTTCAGATCGCCCAGGCCATGTCGGCCGCGTTCCTGAAGATGGGGCCCGACATCCCCCGGGACATCTTCGTCGCCATCGGCAAGTTCATCCACGACGAGGTCCGCCATTTCCGAGACTTCACGCGGGTCATCGAGAAATTGCGCGCCGAATACGGCGAGATCGGCGGACTGGTGGCTCAGCTTCCCGAAGAGAAGAACTGGCACGCCGTGACGCTCGAGAACCTCAAGAAGCATTTCCTCGCCGTATTTTCGGGCTCGTTCGTGGGCGAGTCGGTGGCGCTGGCCGTGAACGACGTCCTCATCGAAGGGTGCAGGAAGTACGGATACAACAGGGTCGCGGACCTCTACACCGGAATCGGCCGCGACGAGGTGTTCCACGTCAACCTCAACCGCCTGGTCATCGAGAAGTACGCCACCACCAGGGGAACCCAGGAAATCGTCATCGAAGTGGCGACGAAGAAGGCCGAGCGGAAAATCCCCGCCTGGGAAAGTCTCTATCGGGTGAATCCGGCCTGACCGCCCGGACCCGTCCGGGCGTCATCCCAACATAACCCGAACCCGCTGCATCCTCTCCTCCAAAAGCCAAACAGAAAATCCTTTCAGGGCAAGCCGGACTGACCCCGGTTTGTTAATAGATATGGGACCCAATCACCTTCACCCGCGTTTTGAACTTTCCCGACGACAATTAGCCAACAAAAGATTTGACCCCTTTTTGTTCTTTAAATAACGGCTCATTTCTTCAGATTTGTTTTTTCCCCGAGGGGGTGGCTCCCCTTCAAACGCCCGCCGAGTTAGACGTTCCCAGAGGTTGGAAAGAAGATTCCTTCAATGATTCCCGGCGAAGCTGATCTTGATCATAGACGCGACCCACCCCTTGCGAGATAAGATTTCCTAGAGCGTCTCGGCATTTTCGGTTGTGGACTTTCCGAACATCCTTCCGGGATGGGTCCGGAGGACTCGGTCCGCGGTTGAAGCGATCCTCCAGGCGCGGGGAAGGGTTGGAAGTTCGGGGTAAGGCAATGAACTGCGCGTAAGAGGAAGGAAAAGGAAGATGGGCGACACATATCCCAAGCTTCGGGTGGCGGTGGCGCAGGCGGCCCCTGTGTTCCTGAACCGTGAAGCCTCGGTCGACAAGGCTTGCCGGATCATCGAGGAGGCGAGCGCCCAGAGCGCGCAGCTTGTCGGCTTCCCGGAGAGCTTCATCCCCGCCCATCCCGTCTGGCACCACTTCCGACCCGCAACCGAGAAGGGAAGCCATCGCCTGGGGCGGGAGCTGTTCAAGAACGCCGTGGAGATTCCCGGCCCGGCCACGGAGGCGCTCTGCGCAGCGGCTCGAAAGGCTAAATGTTACGTTGTCATCGGGATATGCGAGAAGCGGACCGGCTCCATGGGCACCCTGTACAACAGCCAATTGTTCATCGACTGCCAGGGTCGGATTCTTGGCAAACACCAGAAACTGACGCCCACACTGGGCGAACGGCTGGTCCACACCGGGGGATTCGGCGATACGCTTCGCAGCTTCGACACCGAATTCGGCAAGATCAGCGGGCTCATCTGCGGGGAGAACAATAACGCCCTGGCCGTCTTCGCCCTGGTGGCCCAGGACACCTGCATCCACATCGCAAGCTGGCCCAACCACTTCACCCCGGGCGGGGTCCACATGCCGGATGAAGTTCTCGTCACCAGCCGGTCGCTGGCCTACAAGGCCAACTGCTTCGTGTTGAGCTGCTGCGGCGTCATCTCGGAAGAAATGGAAGAAATCCTCCTCTACCGGGACTCAGACCGTGCATTTTTGCAGGAAGCCGCCAACGGGGGCGGGAGTTGCATCATCGCGCCGAACGGCCGGGTCATCACCGGACCGCTGGGCGGGGAGGAGGACATCCTGTACGCCGACATCGACCTGGAGGACGTGGTGGAGGCCAGGCTGAGGTATGACTACGCAGGTCATTACAACCGGCCGGACGTCTTCACACTGACGGTGAGGTCTGCCGTTCCCCGTCTGTTCCAGTGGCAGGAGGCCCCGCCCGTTTTTCCGCAAACGAGTGCCGGTGTGTCGCCCGAGGCCGATTTGGAAGGCGGGGAAAGGCCATCCCCCCCCGGAGAGGAAAAGTCACCTGAAATCCCGATTCTCAAAGCCCCTTAACACCTGCCGCGAGATGGCCGGTCGCGGGCTTTCCGCAGACCGAGGGTCAAAGGGGTCAAGTCTTTTGTTAATAGATATGGGACCCGATTACCTTCACCCGCGTTTTGGGGGATTATAGGGACGCCAGCCTCGTCCTTACACAGCGATTTGCCTATCGACGGGGCGGGCCGTTTTGGAAGCGCATGCGGCGGGCAAGA
Source organism: Nitrospinota bacterium (assembly GCA_030740135.1). Next base: position 2,777 of record JASLXW010000046.1, on the reverse strand, counting down.
TTCAATAGGGTGTGCGACCCTTGCTCAAAATGACAATCGGAGGGCGATCGCCGGCAGCGGCGGATTGCGGCCTGCACGGAGCGTAGGCGTGTGAGAAATTCTAGCCGGAGGCCGTGGGGGCGCTCCGGGAGGCGAAGATGAGGTCTTTGATCTCGGTGACGTGCTCGCGGAACTCGGGGGAGAACTCCATTTCGGCGTCACGCGGACGGGGGAGCTCGACCTCGATGACCTTGGCGATTCGTCCGGGGCGCGGCGTGAACACCACCACCCGATCGGCCAGCAGGATGGCCTCTGAGATGCTGTGGGTGACGAAGAGGATGGTCTTCTTCCGCTCACGCCAGATTCGCAGGAGCTCGAACCCCATGTCCTCCCGGGTCATGGCGTCCAGCGCGCCGAATGGCTCGTCCATCAACAGGAGCAGCGGGTCGTAAATCAGCGCGCGGCAGATGGAAACCCGCTGTTGCATGCCGCCCGAAAGCTGGCGCGGCTTGTGCTTGTCGAACCCCCTCAGGCCGGTCAGTTCGACCAGGTCTTCCGCCACCTGCCGGTAATCCTTGTCGCTGAGCTTCAAGATCTCGACCGGGTAGAGGACGTTCTCCATCACCGTCCGCCACGGCATCAGGATCGGCGCCTGAAAGACCATCCCGACATCGCGGTAGGGGCCGGTGACCTTTTCCTCCCGGATGAAAATCTCGCCTTCCGTCAAAGGGAGCAACCCCACGATCAGCTTCAGCAGGGTGCTCTTCCCGCAGCCGCTGGGACCGACAATGGTGACGAACTCCTTCTCTCCGACCTCCAGGTTGATATCCTGAAGGGCCATCACCGGCTCGCCGTCTTTCACCTCGAAGGTCTTGCCCACGTCCTGGATGCGAATCACGCCGACACCCCCGGTTTCAATCTCAAAGTTGCGGCCCCTCCTCTTCTTCCAGGTACCAGGGGGACAGAAGATGCTCGATCCCGGCGACGATGCCGAAAAGGCCCACACCCATGATGGAGAGGATCACAATGGCGCCGAACCCCAGGGAGGTGTTCATCCGGGCGCTGGCCGTGAGGATCAAAAATCCCAGGCCCGAGTCCGACCCGACGAACTCCCCGATGACCGCGCCGATGACCGAGAAGGCGATGGCGATCTTCACCCCCGCGAAGAAGTGGGGCATGGCCATGGGAAACCGGACCTTGACCAGGACCTGCCACCAACTGGCGCGCAGAATTCGGGACATCTCCAGCATTTCGGGGGGGATCAGCGTCAGGCCCGTCGTCATGTTCACCACCATCGGGAAAAAGGCCACCAGGAAAGCGACCGTGATGATCGGCCAGACGTTGATGCCGAGCCACACCAGGAGGATCGGGGCGAGCGCCACCTTGGGGACCGATTGGGTCACCACAAGCAAGGGATAAATGGTGTTCTTGAGAAAGGTCGAGGAGATGATGGCGACAGCCAGAAAAACCCCCAGGATGACCGCCGCAACAAAGCCCAGGGCCGTCTCATAAAACGTCACCCAGATGTGCCTGGGCAGAGCGGCCCACCACTCCCCCAGTTCCCCGTAAATCTTTGAGGGGGCGGGCAACAGCCAGATCGGCAGGGCAAAGATCCGGACAGCCAGTTCCCAGATCACGAAAATCGCCAACAGCGTCAGCGTCGGCCCGAGATACTTCTCGGCGAAACTCCCCATCTTCATTTGGAAACCCCGCCTCCCGCACCTATCCCCCGAATCCGGTGTCGACCCAATGCCGAGAATCGGGGCGGGCCGGAAACGGCCCGCCCCGTCATGACTTCAGCCGCGGCTCAATTCGGAATCATGATTCTCGGATTGAACGCGTTCGTGTAAACGTCCTCCGGCTTGACCGGCACCGTGAGGCTCAAGTATTCCCGCATGGTCTGAATGGTCTGGGCGACCTTTTCGCGGCTGAAATAGCCCATGCCATTCTTAAGGGCCTCGGGGGAGGACATCATATCTTTCACCAGGGCCCACTCTCCAAGACCCGCGTCGCGGTCCACCTGGGGGTTCAGCTTCCGGTGGATATCGATGGCTTCTTCGGGGTGTTTGAAGGCGTACTCCATTCCCTGGAAGGTCGCCTTGAGGAAGCGCCGGACCTGGTCCGGTTTGCCGGTGATGGTTCTATCGGGCGCCAACAGGCTATTGGAATAGAACTTCATCCCGCCGTCGGAATACAGGAAGTACTTGGCTTTCAGCCCCTTGGTCGCCCCGAGCTTGTTGAGGAGAACGGTGTTGAAGATGTACTCCGTGATTGCATCCACCCGCTTGCTCAGGAGCAACTGGTTGAGGGTGTCGCCCTTCACCAGCTTTTTCTTGACCTTGCCCGCAATCCCGGCCGCTTTTTCGAAACCGAGGAACATTTTCGTCGTCGAGGCCCCCGCCGCCTGCGCCAGTGTTTTGCCCGCGAGGTCAGTGGGCTTGTTGATGCCCCTGCCTGCAAGATAATGAACGGCGTGGGGCGTCCTGGCGTAGACCACCCCGATGGCCTTGACGGGCACCTTGTCATTGCCCCGGGCGAGGACCAGCGCGCCCATGTCGGCAAAGGTATAGTCCGACTGGCCCTGGGCCATGAGGGCGATCGCCTTGACGGAGCCGAAACCTCGCTTGACGATGGCGTCGATCCCGTTCTGCTTGTAGAACCCCTTGCCGAGGGCCGTAAAATATCCCGTGTGCCTGCCGAAAACGACCCAGTCCAGGTTGAACCGCACCTTCTCCGCCGACAGGCCTTCCGTGCTCAGACCCAGAAGGAGGACCACGGCACTGCGCGGCCCGGGGGGC
>JASLXW010000469.1 GCA_030740135.1 Nitrospinota bacterium | reverse complement strand
GGAAATACGTGGCTCCAGTCTAATCAGAATCAAAGTGCTATTCCCGAACGCGAGGCTTGCGTCGGAAATAGCGAATTCGCTGGCTGGGTTCGCCGTGGAAGAAAATAACGATATCTTCAATTCGGACGTGAAGAGTACCCGAGACTATCTGAGAAATGCTCTGGACAACGCTAGGTCCGACCTGGAGAAGCTTCGTGCCGAGAGGACAGCTTTCCGGCGCACGAGCAATATCGAATCCCTTCGGACAGAGAATAATGTTCTTCTTGGCCAAAGGGTTGATCTTGAGGGCCGGTATTTTCAGGTCGCTTATCATCTGAAGAAATTGAGGAAGAGCCCGGCGGCGGAAAGGCTTCTTGAAAAGAAATCCCGGCTCGCTCAGATCCAACGGGAGGTCGATCTGGACGTCTTCAAGGCGAAGAAGGAATCCCTCCTGAGCGAGAGAAAAGCGCTGTCCCGCGCCGTGGACGAAAATGAGACGGACCTCTCCGTGGAGCAGGTGAAGCTCAAGAATCTCCAAGACCAGATGAAAGTCCAGAAGAAGATCGATGTCATAAAGAGAAGCGTCATCGACCATCCGGAGTTCCTCATGGCGCTGAAGGAGGCGGGCCGGGTGCCCCCCCCAATAATTCCGAATGTTCAGATTCGAAGCGAGGAATTCAACCCTGTTTACCGATCCACGGAGGAGGCCCTGTTACATACCGTCAGGACTGTCGCGGGCATCCGGACGAAGAGGGATCTCCTGAAGCAGCGGCTTGCCAGGATCGAAAAGGAGCTCCCCAAAGTGAGTAGTTCCCTGGTCGAATACCAGCTCAAATACGATTTGGCGTCCGCCGAATACGACATGGCGAGATCCGAGTGGGACCGGCAAGTCGCGCCGTGGAAGGCGAGGACGATCCAGACGGGACCGGGCGATCTCGTCGAAAAGCTGACCATCGTGGGCGAGATCGCCGAGATTGGGACGGAGGCCATCACCGTCGCAAGCAAGGAGGTTCTTAAAGGGGAACTCAAGGCGAATGAGAAGCGGCTTTCTGCGATCCAATCCGAATTGTCCGGAAAATCCTCGCGCATGGAGAGATTGAATCAGAATTATAACTTGGCCAGCGACTTGTTCAACTTGTACTCAAAAAAGTACGGTGAATCATTACTTTGGGTTGCTTCCAGAGTAAATGTGATCAAGGTGGTGGATCTGGCCCATTCTCCCGTCTCGCCGGTTTCGCCCAACAAGAGGTTCAACCTGATCGCGGGGCTGGTTATCGGGTTCCTGTTTTTCTCCTTTCTCGCTTTATTCTTGGATTACATCGCAAAAGTCCGTAGCCGCCCGGGCTCGCCGGGCAATGCTTAAGGTTTGTTGGGGGATTCCCGAATCCGTCGAAAACGGCAGCGGGCGGTTTGGGAGGCATTTGCCCTTCCTGTGGTTTTCCACCGACGGGAAATCTTGCACGCCCCCCGGACGGATTGATCCCGGGCCGCCGTTTTCATTGGGGCGGGTCGTGAATTCATTCATCCGGCCCTCCGCCATTTTTGAGTTGGTAAGATTGCGGCCGGGCCTCAAAGACGCCTGCCGGCAGGCTCCGTTGTTTGCCACTTTGGTGCTGGCAGGTATTCCCTGAAGATATGCCCACGCCTAAGCGGCTCGAGGATTATCCGCGTCGACGTCGATATCCCCGGGCTGAGATCGAATACCGGACGGTGCCGGGTGGCGGCAGATGGTGTAGCATTGCCGTTCAGGGATTATCTTTTCGACGTCGTCATGGCCGACAATGTCCTGGAGCACCTTGAGCATCCCCAGGCTGTACTTCAGGAAATTGCCCGCAGCCTAAAGCCGGACGGGGCTTTTGTCTTTTTGTGACCTAACCGGAACAGCTATATTACTTGGGTAAACTCCCTGATTCCGCATTGGTTCCACGCGATGTTCAAAAGGGATACGATGGGCGTTCGGGCCGAGGACGTTTTTCCGACCTATTACCGGATGAACAGCGACAAGACCATTCGGCGCATAGCGGCCGGGGCGGGCTTCAGGGTGGAGAAAATTATGACCTTCGTCGGATGGCCTACCTATTGGGAATACTCGGATTTCTTGCACCGGATTTTCGTTCTGGTCCACAAGGCGCTGGAATTTCTTTCGTCATGGTGCCATATCACGCTGGTCAGCGTGCTGCGGAAATAGTCTGGCCGGAAGGGAAGCACCCCGGGGAAAACCGATGTGAGAGGGGCCGAATCCGTTTACCGAAAGGAGGAGCACAATATGGCCGAACCGGTTCTCCTGGAAGGAGGCCTGTCCGTAGACGGACGCGGGAAGGTGGGATTCGTCAATTCCTTTCAATTTGAGGGAGTGAAACGGTTCTACATGGTCGAAAACCACCGTTCCGGGTTCATTCGTGCCTGGCACGGCCACAGACGGGAGGCCAAATATGTCCTGGCCGTTTCCGGGTCGGCGATCGTCGCCGCCGTCCGGATAGATGATTGGGACCAGCCCTCGAAGGATCTCCCGATCCACAGCTACGTCCTGTCCGAATCGAAGCCTTCCGTCCTTCATATTCCCGCGGGCTACGCCAACGGATTCATGAATTTGACCGAGGACACGAAGCTGGTCTTTTTTTCGACGTCCACCCTAGAGGAAAGCCTGAACGACGATGTGCGCTACGACGCGCGCTACTGGGACGCCTGGACGGTGGAGGAGAGATAAGGAAACATGACGGCGTTCCGGCGATGAAAGCCAAAGCGGTCGGGTATTTTCGTTGCCCGAAATGCGTGGGGTCTCTTGTTTTTCCAGACAGGGGTTTCACCGCCGGCGAAGAGACTCAAGAAGGCGATTTGTCGTGCCAGTCGTGTGGTACGCGATATCCCATTGTCGACGACATCCCGCGCTTCGCGGGAAGTGAGAACTACGCGCGCTCGTTCGGGCTCCAGTGGTCCAGGCATTCCCGTTCCCAAATCGACAAGTTCACCGGCTTATCCATATCCCGGGAAAGGTTCTTTGGTGTGACCGGATGGCCCAAGAACCTCGAGGGAGAGCTAATCCTGGAAGCCGGCTCAGGGGCCGGCCGTTTTACCCAGATCGCTTGTGAGACGGGGGCCGAGGTTTTTTCCTTCGATTACAGCCGCGCCGTTGAGAT
>JASLXW010000468.1 GCA_030740135.1 Nitrospinota bacterium | reverse complement strand
CGACATGAGGACTTCCTTCGTTGTTGGGCTTTCGTTGACGATCAAGAGATCGTCACCCAGCAGTCTGTCCATTTCACGGACCAGACGGGGCGGATGGATCGGCACGGAGTTCCATCCCTCGTGCGCGCGGGCTTCCAGTTCGGCCTGCATTTCTTCTTTGGCTTTCTTTAGACAGTCGAGACGCTCGGCTTTGCTTATTCCGTCGCTCTTGTCTAGGTGCCCAGGGCATATTTCGAGAAGTGATCGCAACGCGCTTCTGGCGTCCGCCACGATGCCGACATCGACGGGGAAGACCTTGCCGATTTCCCAGGGATCCTCCTCGATATGGATGCAGCAGGTCTCCGGCTTAATCGCCGGCTCTGAAAGGTAACGGTACTCGCGGATCAGTCGACAACCCACGGCAAAAATCAAGTCGGGTTCCCCCCATATGGGGAGCTTGAAGGTGACATGGCGCTCCGGGATCTGGAAGCTGAAGGGGTGGGTCGTGGGAAAGCTGAGAAAGGAGTAACGCGGTTCCATGACCACCGGCGCAGCCACCATCTCCGCCAACCGGATGAGTTCCTCTTTTGCTCCCGAGGTTGTTATCCCGCTGCCGGCCACGATGAGAGGACGCTTCGCCTGCGCCAGCAAGCGGGCCGCCTGCTCGAGGGCCTCACGATCGCCGGCCATTCGAGGAACGATCCGGGAGCGCTTCGCTTGCGGGATTTCACCCTTTGCCTCCTCGCCCAGCAGGTTGCTGGGCAAGGAGAGATAGACCGGACCCCTGGGCGGCGTAGTGGCTACTTTGAAGGCCCGGTTCAACGCCTCAGGGATTCGGTCCGATCTGTGTACCTCCCAGCTCCACTTGGTGAATTGGCGTGCGACTTCCGGTAGGTCGCGCCCCTCCGTGTGGGAATCGCGTCCTGTTATGCGCTCGTCCACTTGGGTGGAGGTGACGACCACGGGGGATCTGTCCCGGTAGGCGTCGTACAGGGCGCCGATGGAGTTCGCTGTGCCGGGCAGGGTGCTTACTTGGGCCAAGGTCGGCCGACCGGTGGCGCGAGCGTATCCGTCGGCCATGGAAACGACACAGGTTTCGTGCAGCGCCAGGATAAAACGGATATTTTCCTGCTCGGCGATGGTGCCGACAAAATCCCCCCCGCTGGTCCCCGGCAGACCGAAGATGTATTGGACCCCGTGGGCTGCGGCTACTTCCAGGTAGTCGCGGGCGGCGGTTCTTTCCACTCGGGTTCTCCTATCCTGCCACTCATATTACTACCATGGTGTAGTCTATTACAGATTCCCGCATTCTCACAAGAAAGGGGGTAGATAAAATGATTTTTTGCTTTGCGAAACATTGAAATTTCTCATCGAAAGAAATAGGATAAACGCCCAATATTTGAAAATTTCCAATATCCATCGGGAGGTGAAGCGTGTCCTATCAAATGGTCGGTAAAGCTGTGCCGAGAGTTGAGGGGGGAGAAAAAGTCACGGGCGGTACGCAGTACGCATCTGACGTGGCCGTGCCGGGTGCGCTGTGGTGCAAAGTTCTGCGAAGTCCGGTTCCTCATGCCCGTATAGTGAACATCGACACCTCCCGGGCCAAGTGGCTTGCGGGCGTGCATGAAGTACTCGCCGGGGCCGATTTGCCAGACATTTTTATCGGGCTTCGCATGAAGGACATGCCGATCCTGGCCCGGGACCGGGTCCTGTTTGTCGGTGAGCCTGTAGTTGCGGTTGCTGCGGAAAGCGCGGATGTTGCCGATGAGGCGTTGAACCTCATCGATGTCCAATACGAGGAGCTGCCGGCCGTCTACGACCCGGAAGAAGCCCTCAAGCCCGGCTCCCCCGTGCTGCACGAGGACAGATCGCAGTACAAGAACGCGCCGGCCCTGCCCGAGGAAATCCCTAATCTTCAGTCATTCACGGTATGGAAACACGGCGATATCGAGGAAGGTTTTAAGAACGCGGACCGAACCTTTGAGCACACCTTCAGCACACAGCTCACCCATCACGGTTATCTGGAACCCCATGCCTGTACCATGAAGGTTGACTCGGACGGTAAGGTCGAGGTCTGGGCGTCCAACAAGGGTCCCTATAGCCTGCGCGACAATCTGGCAGACATCCTCGGGATCGAGGCAAAACAGATCAAAGTACACATCATGTCGGTGGGAGGAGATTTCGGCGGTAAGGCCTCTATGGTGGATGCGCCGATCTGCTATTTTCTGGCGCAGCGCTCGGGCCGGCCCGTGAAGATGGTTCTGGGCTATGACGAGGAGCTCATCGCGGCGGCCCACAGGCACCCCGGGGTGATCACCCTCAAGACGGGAGTAGACCGGGACGGCAAAATCACCGCTATGCAGGCCGATATCCTTTTTAGCGGCGGTGCCTATGCCGCTTTCAAAGCGAATCCTCCGGGAACGGTTCTGGGAGGTCGCCGGCTGGCGAGTTTTTATCATGTTCCCGCGATCCATGTCGTGACCCGCTGCGCTTACACCAACCAGGTGGGTTGTACTCAGAGCCGGACGCCGGGAAGCCCACAAATAGTTTTCGCCACGGAATCGCAGATGGATATCATCGCCCGGGAGATAGACTTGGACCCGGCGGAATTTCGCAGGCGGAACATCATCGATGAGGGGGACCCTTCCCCCATGGGAGATAAGTGGGACCATATCTATGCCCGCCAGACCTTCGAGCAGGCCGTTAAGGACTCCGGTTGGGGACGGAGCAAGCTGGGTAAAAACTGCGGCCGGGGCATGGCGGTATACGAGCGCGGAGCGCCTACCGGCAAGGCCAGCGCAGCGATTACCATCGAGACGGACGGCAGCATAACGCTTCTTACCGGTTGTCCCGACATCGGTACCGGCTTCTACACCGTGGCCCAGCAGATCGTTTGTGAAACCCTCGGGGCAGCCCCGGAGCGCGTCAGGATCCGTTTCGAGGATACCGACAGCCTGCCCTATGATCCGGGGACGGGAGGGAGCAAGTCGACGAATACGTCGGGACATGCGGCCTACCAGGTGGCTCGGGAGGTGCGCAAAAGGCTCGTGGCTCTGGCTGCGCGGCGGCTCGGATGCTCGCCTGAGAAAATCCAACAGGAGTACGGCCGATTTGTTGGTCCCGGACGCAAGGCCGTTTCCTTCGATGAGGTTGC
>JASLXW010000467.1 GCA_030740135.1 Nitrospinota bacterium | reverse complement strand
ATGGCACAGGCCGGCCCGTATCCCGGGGATCTTGTTGGCCGTGATGGACGCGCCCACGCCGCTACCGCAGACGAGGATTCCGCGATCCGCCCGGTCCCCGCGAACTGCGACGCCCACGGCTTCGGCGAAGTCGGGATAATCCACCGGTTCGGCGCTTCCGGTCCCCAGGTCCTCGACTTCATGCCCGAGTCCGTTCACATAGTCGACCAAGGCTCGCTTCAGCTCGAACCCCGCGTGATCGGCGCCCATTGCGATGCGCATGTCTTACCCCGTTTTTGCGAGCAGGTCTTTGGCCGCGGCGGCGACGCGGCCGGGAGAGAATCCGAATTTTTTCTGCAATTTCTTCAGCGGCGCCGAGGCCCCGAAGGTCTCCATCCCGATGCTCCGCCCTCGGAGGCCAACGTAGCGGTCCCAGCCGAGCGTGGCCGACTGCTCCACGGAGATCCGGGCCGTCACCTCGCCGGGGAGGACGCTTTCCCGGTACGCCGCGTCCTGCCGGTCGAACAGCTCCCAGGACGGCATGCTCACGACGCGGGCCCGGACGCCCTCGGACTTCAATTCCGCGAAGGCTTCGACGCAAAGGGACACCTCGCTGCCGCTCGCGAGAAGGAAGACCTCCGGCCGTCCGTCCTCGGCGTCCGCCAACACATACCCGCCCCTCGCCACGCCGGCGGCCGGGGCGTATTTCGACCGGTCCAGCGTCGGAAGCTCCTGCCGGGAGAGGACCAGCGCCGCCGGCTCATGGCGGAGCCCGGCGATGACCCGCCAGGCCTCGGCGACTTCGTTGGCGTCGCCCGGCCGCAGGGTGATCAACCCGGGGATGGCCCGGAGGGAAGCCAGGTGCTCGACGGGCTGGTGCGTGGGGCCGTCCTCGCCGACGCCGATGGAATCGTGGGTGAAGATGTAGATGACCGGGATCTCCATCAGGGCGCTCAGCCGGATCGCGGGTCGGGAGTAATCGCTGAAGATCAGGAACCCGGACCCGTAGGGGCGGACCTTGCTGAGGGAGAGCCCGTTCAGGATGGACGCCATCGCGTGTTCGCGGACGCCGAAGTGGAAGTTCCGGCCGGCGCGGTCATCCGCGGAGAAGTCCCCCGCCCCCTCGAACGTCAGGCGGGTCTTGGTGGATGGGGCCAGGTCCGCCGAGCCTCCGACAATCCACGGCACGTTCTTCGCCAGGGCGTTGAGGACCTTTCCGGAGGATTCCCGGCCGGCGAGGCCCTTGGCGTCCGGCGGAAACTCGGGCAGGCTCCGGTCCCACCCGCCAGGCAGTTGGCGGTGCTGCATCTTGTAGAGATGGTCGGCCAAATCGGGGTGAAGCGCGCGGTATTCATCGAACCGGGCCATCCACGCGGCGCGGAGCGCTCCGCCGCGTTTTCCGATCCCCGCTTCAAAGCGCTCGCGGACGCCTTCGGGGACGAGGAACTCGGCGTCCTGCGGCCAGCCGTAGTTCTTCTTGGTCAGGCGGATCTCCTCATCGCCCAGGGGCTCGCCGTGGGCGGCGTGGGTGTCCTGCTTGTGCGGCGAGCCGTAGGCGATGTGGCTGTCCACGATGACGAGGGTCGGCCGGTCGCTCGTGCTGCGAAAGGTCTCGAACGTCCGGTCGAGCATCTCTAGATCATTGGCGTCTCCGACGCGCGTGACGTTCCAGCCGTAGCCGATGAACCGGGTCGCGACGTCCTCGGAGAAGGCCCACTCCGTGTGGCCCGCGAGGGACGCGGCTTCGCCCGAGACCCCCTCCATCATGCAGCCGTCGCCGCAGAAGGCGTAGACGTCGTAGTCGAACATCTCGAACCCCGGCCGGTTGAAGTGCGCGGCCATCCACTTTCCGGCGATGGCCATGCCCGCGCTGGTCGCCACGCCCTGGCCGAGCGGCCCGGTCGTCGTCTCCACGCCGGAGGTCCAGCGGTACTCGGGGTGGCCGGGACACTTGCTGTCGAGCTGCCGGAACCGCTTGATGTCGTCGAGCGTCACCGACGGCTTACGAAGGGTCTCGTACATGGGGTTGACGGTCTTGACGCCGCAGAGGTGGAGGACGGAATAGAGGAGCATCGAGGCGTGGCCGATGGAGAGGACGAAGCGGTCCCGGTTGGGCCAGATGGGGTCGTCGGGGTCGAACCGGAGGTGTCGCTGCCAGAGGGAATAGACCACGGGCGCCAGGGCCATGGCCGTGCCGGGGTGGCCGGAGCCCGCTTTCTGAACGGCGTCCATCGAGAGCGTGCGGATGGTGTTGACGGCGAGCGCGTCCAACCGCTTTTCTTCAGCCACGGATTCTCTTTTCCCCCTCCATCGCGGCCCTGCGGCGTCCCGGGGACTCTCCTGTTGGATTTGCGGCGCCCGCCGATGGGTTCAACCGAAATGAACCATACGCGAATTATTCTCTCATGGATTGGAGGCTCAGCCCACCTGTTGAGAGGGCGGACAGGATCGGGCGGGCCTTCACCCGCGCCCGAGAAGGCGCGGAGCGGGAAGGGGAGTGTTTCGGCTGAAGACCGGCTTGCGCGCTATTCGGCGCGGGCGCCCCCGCGTGTGAATCTCGGCGATTTTTCCCGGCTATATGCCCAGGTAGGCTTTTTTGACGTGCTCGTTGTCGCGGAGCTCGGGGCCGACTTCGAGGGCGATCCGGCCGGTTTCGAGGACGTAGCCGTGGTGGGCGATCTGAAGGGTGTGGTGGATGTTCTGCTCGACCAGCAGGATGGTGATCCCGCGGCTGTTGAGTTCCCCGATCACCTCGAACATCTGCTCGACGATCTTCGGGGCCAGACCCAGGGAGGGCTCGTCCAGCATCAGGAGCTTGGGGTTCGACATCAGCCCCCGGGAAATGGCCAGCATCTGCCGCTCGCCGCCGCTGAGCGTCCCGGCGATCTGGGTCTGTCGCTCATCGAGAATGGGGAACAACTCGAAGACCCGCCCGATGGACGTTTACACGTTGGGCCGGGCGGACTTGGCGTAGGATCCCATCTCGAGGTTTTCGCGGACGGTCATCGCAGGGAAGGGGCGGCCCCCTTCGAGGACCAGGGAGATCCCGTTTTCGACGATCCGGTGCGAGGGGAGCGCGTCGATCCGATCGTCGGCCAAGCGGATCTCGCCGCCCCGCGTTTCTTTGAGCCCGGCCAGGGATTTCAGCGTTGTCGTCTTG
>JASLXW010000466.1 GCA_030740135.1 Nitrospinota bacterium | reverse complement strand
ACTACCTGACGCCCGACCAGGACCTGGAAACATTCAATAAAACGGCCCCCGTGTCTCATATGTCTTGAACCCATACAGATCTTTGGGTTTACAAGCCATTCCATACCGTAACCCATCCCCATTTGCTCTAGCCAACTCCACATAAAAGGGCTATTTCCTCCCATCCTTTTGGCCAGTCGTTGGCACGATGTGGATGCTCGTGTCGCTGGGCGGTCTATAAGGATGCCCGATTCGCCGCCTCCTCGCTTGTCAACCGCTCATCTACGATCTCACGAAGGCGGAACTTCTGGATCTTTCCCGATGGTGTCATTGGGAAGGCCTCCACGGCCTCCACCCGCTCCGGCCACTTCGGCTTGGCGATCCCTGCCCGGGCCATCCACTGCTGCACTTCCTTGAGCTCCAGGGGATCTCCCCCTCTGGGAACAACGAACGCGCACACTCGCTCCCCCAGCCTCGGGTCGGGCATTCCAACGACTGCCACGTTCGCCACCTTGGGATGGGGAAAGAGCACATTTTCAATTTCCACCGGCGAGATGTTCACGCCTCCGCGGATGATCAGTTCCTTGATGCGCCCAGTGATCTTGATGTAGCCGTCTTCGTCCATCCGGGCTTGGTCACCAGTGCGGAAGAATCCGTCGGGCAGGAAGTGCTCTGCCGTGAGTTGGGGCTGCCGGAAGTATCCGAGGCCCACCATCGGGCCGCGCACAATCAGCTCGCCTTCTACACCCGGAGCAACGGGCTGGGTGTCCCGATCCACGACCTTCAGCTCCATGGACCCGCAGGGGAGGCCGTCTGTGGTGCAGAGCTTTACCGGGGGCGCATCCAGCGGACACGTGGTCACGCCTCCGCACTCCGTCATCCCCCAAAGCGGTGACGTAAACGTGTGCGGAAGGGCCTCACGCGCATCCCGCATGAGTTGTTCAGGTATGGACGCACCGCCGCATATGAACAAACGGAGAGAGGACAGATTTCCGTAACGGGCGAGCGCCGGATGGTAGACCAGGTCCATCAAGAACGGCGTGGCGCCGACCATGAAGGTACAGCGCTCTCGGGCGATCAACTCCAGCGCTCGTGTCGGATCCCACCGGTCGAGAAGGACCATGCTGGCTCCAAGGGTGAGGGTCATGCGGAGACAGTGGCCGAAGCCGACGGCGTGACCGAGAGGCGAACAGGTGAAGATGCGGTCACCCTCGTTGAGCCCGTATCTCTCGGCCAGGCCCATGTTCCAGGCGGTCAGGTTGTTGGAGCTCAACATGGCGCCCTTCTGTTCCCCGGTGGTTGCCGAGGTAAATCCAAGTACCGTTAGAGCGTCTGGCTTCGGCCTCAGGGCCGAAAGCTCCTCCCGACGTCTTTGGCTTTCCCAGGACCGGCCCATGAACGCCTCGTAGGGGATCATCCCCGGCGCCCCAGTCTCGGTATCCCCGCCCACGAGGAAGATGTGACGAAGGTCGGGGGCATCCCGGCGCAGGGCCTCGACCATGGGAACAAAATCACGGTCCCCGAAGGCGCTGGGCACCACGAGGCCCTTCGCCCCCGTCAAGCGGAGAAGGTCCCCTGTCTCACGCTCCCGATAGACAACGGGAACGTTGACCGTGATGGCCCCGATGGTCGTCAGGGCGAGGTGAAAGACCACGAACGGTGCCCAGTTCGGCAGTTGCAGGATGACGATATCCTCGGGACCGAGATCCAGGCCCCGAAGCCCGAAAGCCAGGCGTTCAACCCTCTGGGCGATCTCACTGTAAGTGAAGCGGCCGAACACCGGGTCCACGACCAGTTCCCTGTCAGGGTCGCGACGCGCGACCTCGAACAACCGGTCGGTAATCAGGCACTCCCCGGGGGCGTCTGTCATGGTACCCTCGCCGGCTCAAGCTTCTGCAACGCCGGAAGGACTTCCTTCGCGAATCGTTCGATGTAGACCCGCCGCTCCTCGGGCGGCATGACCAACCCGATCAGGATGTAGGACACCCCTGCCTCTACATAACGCGCCAGCGTTTCCACCACACGGTCTGGCGGGCCATACGTGCAGTACTTGTCCACCAGCTGATCGAACTCTCGTTTGTACCGATAGTTCAGATCGGCAACCGCGCGCCGGCGGGCCTCGGCCGGATCGTCGAACATGCTCACGTACACGAAGCATGCGAAGACGTAATCTCCCGGGAGTGCCCGACCGGCGTCGCTCGCCATCGCCTTCACCTTGGCGATAGATTCCCGGCATTGGTTCGGTTCGTACATGTAGGGAAACCAGCCGTCTCCCAACGTGGCGGCACGCCGCATGGCGGCTTCCTTCCGGCCAGAGACCCAGATGGGAGGACCGCCCGGCTGAACCGGGAGTGGAAGCATGTCGACGTCCTCAAGTTGAAAGATTTTCCCCTCGTAGTTGAAGCGCCCCCCGGCCCAGTATTTCCGGATGATCTCGATGGCTTCGTTGGCCCGGCGTCCACGTTCCTTGACAGAGACCCCGCAGGCGGCAAACTCACGCGGATAGTCCCCGCCCACGCCGACTGTCATGATGATCCGGCCCTTCGACAGCACGTCGAGGGAACAAAACTCCTTGGCCACTATCGTGGGATGGCGGAGGGGGAGGAGCAAAGTGGCTGGAATGAGCGTGATCCGGGAGGTGACCGCCGCGGCGTGCCCGAGAACCGAAACGGCGTCCAGAATCGGCCTGTGAAAGACGATATGCTCTCCGGTGGACAAAGCATCGAATCCTGCGTCTTCTACGAAGCGTATGAGATCTGGCACCCAGGGATCCCCTCCACAGTGCATGCCAACCTTTACCGTCGTCATAAGACCTCCTGGGGAGCCCTCAGGGAGACTCGTGGACCCGCTTTCACCCCACCCGGTAACGGTCGATCTTCTCTGGGTCGAGCTCTACACCCAGTCCCGGCCGATCCGGGACCGTGAGACAGCCGTGTAGAAGACGCCGCCGACCCGGTTTTGCTCGCACCCTTCGAGTGTGGTGACTGGGATGACAGAAGGCAGCACAATTCCCCCCAGCGCTGCGGCAAGGTGGAGATTGGCCGCGTTCCCTACGCCCATCTCCAGGGCGCCGTTCACATTTACCGGCATCCCGGCGGCCGCAGTGACATGGCCGACTTGCATGGCGCGGTGGAGCCCCCCTGATTTGCTGTAATAGATAGAGATGGCATCA
>JASLXW010000465.1 GCA_030740135.1 Nitrospinota bacterium | reverse complement strand
GCGGGTGGTCGAGATGCCGACGGCCGCTGATATCCTGTTGCCGATCGAAGTGCAGCAAATCGTCGAGTTCTATTCAAAATAAGGCATTGGAGGTTGCCCCTCCATCAATCCGCCTTTGGGATTATTTTCGTACTTTTCCCTCACGGAGGGCAAGGTTTCATGACATTGATTGGCGATCTGGTGAGCTCGTCTGTTCTGGAGACAGAGAAGGAAAGCTTGAGTGATACGTTCGGGCGTTTCATCGTCGAACCCCTGGAGCGCGGGTATGGCATCACGCTCGGGACCTCGCTTCGCCGCGTGATCTTGGCATCGCTCCGGGGGGCCGCCTTTACGGCGGTGCGAATCGAGGGAGTTTTCCATGAGTTCTCCACGATTCCGGGTGTCATTGATGACGTGACCGATATTATTCTGAACCTGAAAAGTGTGATTCTGAAAATGGAGGATGATGAACCCGCCCGCCTTTCCTTCCGGTCCCCGGGCGGGAAAGGCGAGTTCAAGGCGGGCGATATTCAATGTCCTCCCGGCGTCGAGACCCTGAATCCCGGCCTCCACATCGCCACCCTGAACGAGGAAGCCAACCTGGAAATGGAGCTCGTCGCAAAGGTCGGGAGGGGTTACGTTCCGGCCGTCCGGAATGCCGACCTGGATTTGGGGACGCAGTTCATCCCCATGGACGCGATGTTCTCCCCCATCCGGAAATGCACCTACCATGTGGAAAAGACCCGCGTCGGCGACCTGACGGATTACGACAAGCTCGTGCTCGAAGTGACGACCGACGGAACGGTCTCCCCGGTGGACGCGGTCGCCTACGCGGCGAAGATTCTCAAGGACAACCTGCAGATCTTCATCCACTTCGAAGAGGAGGAGGAAGAAATTCCCTCCGTCCCGGAAGTGGATGTGCACCACCAGGCGCTCATCGAGAACCTGCAAAGGAGCATGGAGGAGCTCGAGTTGTCGGTCCGGAGCTATAATTGTTTGAAAAACGCGAAGATAGGATCGATCCACGAGCTCGTCCAAAAGACCGAGGGTGAGATGCTCAAAACGCGCAACTTCGGCCGCAAGAGCCTGAACGAGATCCGGGAGGTCCTCGCCCAGATGGGGCTCTCGCTCGGAATGGACTTGAGCCAAATGAAGGTGAGCCCGGAGCAGTTGCGAGTGGGCGAAAAGACGGAATCGGGGTGAACCGTGCGACACCGTTTGAGCGGCCGAAAGCTCGGCCGCACCAGTAAGCATCGCCGGGCGATGACCCGGAACATGGTGACCGCCCTCATCGATGAGGAGCGTATCCGCACCACCCTCGCGAAGGCGAAGGAGGTGCGCCGCCACGCCGAGCGGATCATCACGATCGGAAAGCGCGGGTCGCTCCATTCGCGCCGCCAGGTCGCGGCCTTCTTGCGGACGCCCAAGTCCGTTCAGAAGTTGATGGACACCATCGCGCCCCGCTACGCCGAACGGCCCGGGGGGTACACGCGGATTCTGCGCCTTCCGCCGCGAATGGGGGATGCGGCGCCCATGGCTTTCCTCGAGCTCGTCGAACGGGACACCTCCCGGGAGGAGGCCCGCCTGGAGCGGCGCCGGGCGAAGCGGTTGGCCCAGGGCGAATCCGGCGGCTAGCAGAATTGCGATGAAGGTGGGGTAAGGGGAGGGTCCTCCCTCCTTTTTTTCATCCGGAAAATCCCATGTCGGAAAAATCCAGAGGTCGTCCAGACGCAGATTTCTGTTTCGTTTGCGGCCCGGAGAATCCCATCGGCTTGCGGATCGCGTTCCGCCTTGAGGGCGAGGTCTGCCGGGCCGAGTTCACCCCGGCCGGGGATCACCAGGGGTTCGACGGGATCACCCACGGGGGAATTCTCTACAGTGCGCTCGACGACGTGATGGCGAACTGGCTTTTCCTGCGCGGCGTCCGCGCGGTTACGGCAAAGTGCCAAGTGCGCTACCTTGAGCCTGTCCCGACGGGCACCCCCCTCCGCCTGGAAAGCCGTATGCGCATGCGGAAGGGACGCTTCGCCGTCCTGGAGGGCAAGGCCCTCCGCAGGGAGGACGGCTGCCTGATGACCGAGGCCGAGGGGACCTTCGTCGTCTCCGAATCGGACCTGGAGTAAACGCCATGAACATCGGACTTCCCAAGGAAATCAAGAAGGACGAGTACCGGGTGACCCTGGTCCCCGGGGCTGTCGAGACGCTCACCTCCGCCGGCCACAAGGTTTTCATGGAAAAGGGCGCCGGCCTGGGGGCCGGCCTCCCGGACCGGGAATACGAAAACGCCGGGGCGGCGATGTGCCGGGGCGCCGACGAGGTGTGGCGGCGCAGCGAGATGATCGTCAAGGTGAAGGAGCCGCTTCCCCCCGAGATCGCAAGGATGCGCGAGGGCCAGGTGATCTTCGGCTACCTGCACCTGGCGGCCGCCAAGTCGCTCGCCCGGGCCCTGATCCGCAAGCGCGTGCGGGCCGTCGCCTTCGAGACCGTCTGCCTGGCGGACGGCGACCTCCCCCTCCTCAAGCCCATGAGCGAGATCGCGGGCCGGATGTCCGTCCAGGAGGGGGCCAAATACCTGGAGCGGACCCACGGCGGGCGGGGGATCCTCCTCTCCGGCGTGCCCGGGGTGCAGCGGGGGACCGTGGTCATCCTCGGGGCGGGGACCGTGGGAAAAAACGCGGCGCGGATCGCCAACGGGTTTCACGCGAACACCTTCGTTCTTGACGTCAACCGCTCCCGGCTCGAGTACCTGGAGGACGTTTACGACGGGAGGGTGCGAACCTTCACCTCCACCCCCGAGACCATCCGGCGGCTGGTGCGGGAGGCGGACCTGGTGATTGGCGCCGTCCTGATCCCGGGCGCCCAGGCGCCCGTCCTCGTTCCGCGCAGCCTGGTCCGGGAGATGCTGCCCGGCGCGGTCATCGTGGACGTCGCGGTGGACCAGGGCGGCTGCGTCGAGACCATCCGCCCGACCCACCACTCCAAGCCCACCTATATGGTGGACGGCGTGATCCACTACGGCGTCGCCAACATGCCCGGCGCCGTTCCCCGGACGAGCACCTTCGCACTCTCGAACGTGATCCACTCCTACGCCCTTGAGCTGGCGAACCGGGGGGTGGCGGACGCCGTGCGCTCGATACCCGAGCTGGCCGGGGGGCTCAACGTGGCCGAGGGCCGGGTGACCAACCCCGCC
>JASLXW010000464.1 GCA_030740135.1 Nitrospinota bacterium | reverse complement strand
TCTCCAACTTCGAACGGGACCGCGTCGGGGGAAATATCGGCACCGGGCGCTGGGTGGCGGAGAACATCTTCGCCCGCATCGTGTACCAGTACGAAGAGAACGACGTCTTCAACATCACTTCCGGGGCCACCAACTTCATCCAGGAGCAGGAGGGGCGATCGGCCACCAGCAGCCTCACCCCCTCCCTCAGCCGAGACCGCCGCGACAACCGCATCCGCCCGACCAAGGGAGGGTTGAGCCAATTTTCTTCCCGGGTCGCCGGCGGCGTCCTCTCCGGGGACAACGACTTCTACGCCCTGTCGGGCGAGCACCGCCATTACTACCCCTTTTTCAAAAAGCGGGTGATCCTCATGGGACGGGGACGGGTGACCTGGGCCGACGGGTTCGGCGGACAGGACCTGCCCATCTTCGAACGGGCCTTCCTGGGGGGCTCCCGGACCGTGCGCGGCTTCGACTTCCGCGAAGTGGGCCCCAAGGACGGAAACGGCGACGCCATCGGCGGCAACGCCGCGTTGTTGTTCAACGTCGAGCTCCAGTTCCCCTTCGTTGCGGGGCTCCGGGCGGTGGTCTTCTACGACACCGGGCAGGTCTACCGAAAGGACAATGACAACGTTTTCAACCTGAGAGACCTTCGGTCCAGCGCCGGTGGCGGCCTGCGAATCCTCTCCCCCCTGGGCCCCATCGCCATGGACTGGGGCGTCAAACTCGACCGGCAGGAGGGGGAATCCTTAAGCGAGTTCCACTTCACCATCGGACGCACCTTCTAAAAAGACGATTCATCCGGCCTGTTCAATCTCAGGCGGCGGGCCGGGGAGGAAACGGCGAATGGGTCCAAATGAGAAAGCGGCGCAAACCATGAACCCCCAGACGTCGAAGGTCCGGCTGCGGGCCGGGCTCCTGTCCCTTGCGGGCGTCTTGCTCTGCACGTGGGCCGGGGCGGCCTCCGCCCAGGGCAAAATCGGCGTTGTGGACATGGGGCGCGTCCTGCGCGAATCGGAGCCGGGCAAGGCCGCCCTCATCGCCTTGCAGGGGACCTCCAAAAAATTTCAGGAGCAGATGAACGCCAAGACCCAGGGCATCAGGCGTCAGGAGCAGGCCCTCCGGAAAATGCAGCAGGACCTCCGGCAAAAGAGCCTTCTGTTCAGCGAAGAGGTCCGGCAGCAAAAGGAGGATGAATTCCGGCAGAAGCAGCGGGAATTCACGCGGACTCGGGATTCGCTGGTCCGATTCCGCAGGGAAGTCGAAGCCGATTTCAACCGGAAAAGGCGACGGGCAACCGCCAAGATTCAGCGAGAAATCCGGGACGTGGTCAACCGAATCGGGAAGAAAGAGAAGTTCACCATCATCCTCGAGCGGACCCGGATCCTGTTCTTTGACAGCCAGCAGATCGACCTCACCGATAAAGTGATCCGAACTTACAACCAAGCCAAGAGATGAATCCCGCATCCCCACCCCCTCTGCGTCTGGCGGAGATCGCGGACCGGTTGGGCGGGGCCCTCGAAGGAGACCCGGACCTGCTCATCGGGGGCGTTGCCGAGCCCGCCGAAGCGGGGCCGGAGGATATCGTCGTTCTCGCCGACAAGCGCCGGCTCCGTGACCTGGAATCCTCTTCGGCGGCGGCGGCCGTGGTCGGCGGGCCCTGGGAAGTGGGAAAATCCGCCGTCCGGGTGCGGGACACCCGCTTGGCCCTCGCGGAGCTTCTGGAGCATTTTCATCCCAGGGAGCTTCCTCCTTCCGGCATCCACGAAAAAGCCCACATCGGCCGGAACGTCGTGTTGGGCCGGGGGATCTGCCTGCTGCCCGGCGTGGTCCTCGACGACGACGTCCGGATCGGGGGTCAGACGGTTCTCTATCCAAACGTCTATGTCGGGCGGGGAAGCCGCATCGGCCGGCAGAGCGTGATTCACGCCAACGTGTCCATCTACCGGGACGTCGAGGTCGGAGACCGGGTCATCATCCACAGCGGGGCGACCTTGGGCGGCGACGGTTACGGCTACGTCCAACGGGAGGATGGAACCCATCACAAGATCCCCCACACCGGACGGGTCGTCGTCGAGAACGACGTCGAGATCGGCGCCAACGCCGCCGTGGATCGGGCGACCCTGGGGGAGACCCGGATCGGACGGGGGACGAAAATCGACAACCTCGTCCAGGTGGCGCACAACGTCCGGATCGGCGAAAATTGTCTGTTGCTCGGCCAGGCCGGGATGGCGGGAAGCTCCAGTCTCGGCGAGGGCGTCGTCCTCGCGGCCCGGGCGGGCGTCGGGGACCACGTTCACGTGGGCGACCGGGCGATCCTGACGGCCATGACCGTCGTGAACCGCGACGTGGAATCCGGAACCCTTTGGGCTTCGGCGCGCATACCGCGCCCGGCATACGAACACGGCCGGCTGGAAATCAGTCTCGGCCGGGTCCCCGAGGCCCTGAAAATCATTGCGGACCACCAGAAACGGCTGTCGGCCATCGAGAAAAACCGCCGCGGAGAGAGCGAATGAGTTCGGCGAAAATCATCGACGCTGAAACCTCGAAAAAATTGATCGCCCTTTTGCCCCATCGCTACCCCTTCCTGTTCGTCGACCGGATAGTGGAATATGAGCCGGGCGAGCGGATCGTCGGCCTGAAGAACGTCACCCGCAATGAACCCTTCTTCGACGGACACTTTCCGGGACAACCCATTATGCCCGGGGTTCTGCTCGTCGAGGCCATGGTTCAGGTGGCCGGCATCCTGGCCCTGGATTCGATGGGCAACGCGGGAGAGATCATCCCCATCTTCACACGCATCGAGAAGGTGCGCTTCCGCCAGCCTGTCGTTCCCGGCGACCAGCTCTTGATGGAAGCGCGGCTGTTGCGGACCCGGCACCCCATCTGGTGGTTCGGCGGCTCGGGGACCGTCGACGGGGAACGGGTGGCGGAGGGGGAGGCCCAGGCCACCATGGGGACCCGAGCCCCTTGAGCGGAGCTGTCCACCCGACCGCGGTCGTCTCTGCCGACGCCGTGATCGCGCCCGACGCCGTGATCGGACCGTACGCCGTCGTGGGGGAGGAAGTCACCCTCGGCGCCGGAACGAAAGTCAGCGCCCACGCCGTCATTGAAAACTGGACGACCGTGGGGGAAGGATGCACCATCGGCCCCGGCGCAGTGATCGGGGGCGCGCCCCAGGACCTGGGATACCGGG
>JASLXW010000463.1 GCA_030740135.1 Nitrospinota bacterium | reverse complement strand
CCCGGCGATGGTTTTCTTGAGTGCCTCGGCCTCGACCCCCCCGTTGATCTCGACCGCCCGGCCGTCCTTGACGATCCATTCAATGGGGCGGGGGAGGGTGCCCGGCATTCCTATCCCCAGTTGAATGCCGTCCACCACGATGCGTCCCTCGGTTTTGTCCTCGACGCAGGCCCAGGCCACTTCGGTCCAGAGCGGGATGGGGGACATCATGATCCCGTTCTGCTTGATGGGGGGAAGAACCAGGGCCGGACGGCCCTCGATAGAGACGCGGATGTCCGTGCCCGCGGGGGAGGTGACCCGGATGTTTTTGGCCCCTTTGGCGAGCTCTCCCAGGTCGCCGCACCGCTTGGCGACGGTGGAGAGGTCCTCATCGGTGAGGACCCACCGATCCATCCCTTCTTCGATGGACGCGATTCGGTGGTCGGCGTCCACCGTCTCTTTGACGCAGGGCACGTGGGCGAAGCGGTTCGCCCATTCCAGGTTTGTGTAAATGAGGGTCACCTCGGCGTCCACGATGGCCCGGGCGATGTGATCGGGCGGCGTCATGGGGTAGCCGGTATCGGCCTGGCCCGCCGTGACGTAGGGCGTCATGTCGATCAGGGCGGGAAAGGCGCCGAGGGCGAAACAGAGCCCCGAGAGCACCTTGGCGTGGCGTTCGTGGTCCTCGTCGTAGAGGATGACGACCTTCTCGCCCGCTTCGACGTGCATGCACGTCTCGACGATGAACCGTCCGCCTTTGATGAGCGTGGTCTCTGAAATCATGGGTTTTCTCCTGCGGGCTCGGAGGCATCGGTGAGACCGTACCGCTCCCACTCTTCGGCCACACGGTCCAGGTATTTCTGGGGCGGCAGGGAGATATCGGGAAAATCGGGCCAGGGCTTTGTGGCGTCGATGAGGATCTTCGAGCTCCGCCTCTCCCAGAGGCCCTCTTCATGGCGACCCGCGGAGGGATCGAGCAGAACGGGGGCGGTATTGGGGATGGTGAAGATGTCCCGATGGGGCTGAACCCGCCAGGCCAGCGCCCACTCCCGCTGGAAGGGATCGCGGATGTCCACGTCCTCATCGGTTACGATGATCCACTTGGCGAAGGCGGGGTGGTGCGTCCAGGCGGCCGACAGGACCTGCTGCGCCTGACCGGGGTAGGCCTGCTTCATCCGGACCCAGCAGATCGAATAGCTCCCCCCGGCCTCGGGCAGGTGGACGTCCACGATGCCCGGAATCCGCAAGTCCTGTGCCAAGTGCTTGTAGATGTGCGCCTCCTCCGGGATGGCCCGGATCAGGCTCGATTCGCTCGGAGGCATCTGACTGAAGAACGACTGGTGGAGGGCGTCCTTCCGGTGCGTGATGCAGTCGATCTCGAACACCGCCATCTCGTAGGGTCCGCCCATGTATCCGGTGTACTCGCCGAAAGGACCTTCCCGCTCTCGAACGTGGGGAGGGACATGACCCTCGAGGATGACCTCGGCCCGGGCCGGAACCTCCAGGTCAACGGTCTTGCACTTGACCAGTTCCACCGCAGCGCCCCGCAGCCCCCCCGCGATGGCGAACTCGTCAAACCCCATGGGGGCCTTCGCCACAGCGCCCATCAGGATGGTCGGCTCCACGCCCAGAACGACGGCCATGGGCATCGGCTCGCTCGCCGCTTCATACGCGGCGAAATGGACCGCCCCGTGTTGGCTCGGAAGGTCCCACAAGACGCCGGTCTTGCGAGGTCCCTTGACCTCCATCCGGTAAACGCCCACGTTCACCACGCCCGTCCCCCGGTCCTTCGTCACCAGGCAGGGCGAGGTCAGGAAAGGGCCGGGATCCTTTCTCGGGGTCCAGGTGGGAATGGGGAAGAGATGGAGGTCGGCCTCTTCTCCCATCCTGACGACTTCCTGGCAGGGCGCGTCCCCGTCCGTCGGCACGGCGGGGATGGGACGGGTCAGGGCCTCGCGCCATTTGCGGTTGACGGCGTCGAAGCCCCCTTCGATCCCGAGGGCACGGTGATAGACCCGCACGCCGCCGCCGACCGTTCCCACCACCAGACGGTGGCCCGGCCATCCCTTGATGTTGCGGAAGCCCAGTGCGCCGCGCGTCTCTTTGGGAACCCGCCGGAAATACATCCGGGTGACGGCGCTGATTTCCCAGTCTTTATCCACTTCCGCGTCGACCCATCGGAAGAGGTTATGCTCCTCCAGGTCGCGGATGAAGTGTCGTAGGTCTTCATATGGCATTGAACACAAACCCATTCTGCGAACCCGCCGGTGGAGTCGCTGACCCTCGGGGACGTAGATCCCCGGTCGAACCCCCGCGGAGGTCCGCAAACCGCCGGAGCCGGCCTGAGAACGAGGAGTCCCCGCCTGCGCCTCGCTACATCTTCGGCGAACCCTTCAGGAAGTCGTTGGTGAAGAGGGTCCCCACCGCAACCGGATTCTTGATGATGCCCTGGTCCACCAGGATCTGCTGGGTCACCTTCCACCGCTCGCCGGTCTGCCACCCCAGGCCGCGGGCTCGGGTCCTCTCGTCCATGAAGGAGGAGTCGATGTCGGCCTGGAGCTGGGCCCGCCAGACCTTCTTGGGGGCCTTCTTCTGGTACCGGGCCAGGATCTCGACCGCCTCGTCGGGGTTCTTGATCACGGAGACGAATCCCTGGATGTAGGCCTTGGTGAAGCGCCGGACCAGGTCCGGGTTTTTCTGGATGATGTTGTCGGCGGCCAACACCCCGCTGCCGTAACCCTTGTAGCCGTACTTGGCGCCCTGCATGACGTGGATCTTGGCCTTCGCCTTGAGGATGGGGATCTCGGCGTCCAGGTAGCCCGTGATGGCGTCCACCTTCCGGGTCAGGAGATAGCTCTCATAGGGGAAGCTGACGGCTACCTCCTTGACCTTCTTCCGGTCGATCCCCAGCATCTTGGTGAAGGCTAGGTAGAAGATCCGCGTCGAGCCTCCGGGAAAGACACCCATCTTCCGGCCTTCGATGTCCTTGGGTTTCTTGATTCCCGAATCGGCCAGCGTCACGAAGGACATCGGGCTGAGCTGGTTCACGACCACCAGCGAGGTCACGGGAACCCCTTTGCTCTTGGCCGTCGCGAGGGTGGGCAGGTCGCCGTACCCGAAGGGGTACTGGCCGCCGCCCACGAACTTCATGGTGCGCACCGACCCGTTGCCCGGGTCGATCTTGGTCACGTCGATGCCGTTCTGTTTGAAGTAGCCCTTGTCCTTG
>JASLXW010000462.1 GCA_030740135.1 Nitrospinota bacterium | reverse complement strand
TGGCCCCGTAGCCTCCTGCGCGCAGGAGGCTACGGGGCGGTGGAGTTGTCCCCCGAGGGCCGGGACCGGCTTCGGGCAACGCCCTTGCCGCCGGAGAGGCCCCGTCCTGGGTGTCGGCCATGTTGGGCCACACCTCACCGGAAATTCTCTTCAAGGTGTACAGCCGGTACATCCCGAACAAAACGCGGCGGGACGGAAGCGCGTTCGCTTCCCGGATGGGGGGGAAGGAAGAATCAGCACAGCAGGATGGGCAGTCTTTGAATGAAGGCGAAAGGAAGCAGGGAAGTGCGTAAGAGCGGACCGGAATTGAGAGGAATTTACCCCAAAAAAGGGTTGCCGTACTCCCGATTTACTCCCGTTGACCTACCACCGTCCATGAACCTCCAGAGAAATCAAGTAGTTAGAGATTCTGAACGTCGAAACAGCCGATCGCCGCGAGAAGCGCCCGGGTGACGCGGGTCAGGAAATTATAATCGAGTGTATCGGGCGTGTCCGTCGGCTGGTGGTAATGGGGGTTCCGCAAGGGGACCGTATCGGTCAGCATCAGGGCGGGATAGCCCCGGTCCCAGAAGGGCGCGTGATCGCTCCACCGCGTCATCGGGAGAATGCGTCCGCTGAACGGGGCTTGATACGAAATGGTCGTCAGATCGGGAACGTGGTCTTTGGCCGCCTTTCCGAAACGCCGCATCAGGTCGCGGCTGCGCCCGTTTCCGACGACGCACAGGAACGTCCCGGCGTCCGGGACCGGGATCGCGGTGCGCAGGGGAACCCGCTGGCTTCCGAACCGGGCGTCGGTGTACCCCACCGATTCGAGGATGTAGACCCCCGCGTACTTCCGTCCGCTTCGGCGGGCGTCCTTCGCGAAGCGCCGGCTCCCGTGGCGGAACCGGCCGTCCATCCCGTGTTGGGGCTCCTCCAGCGTGAAGCCCGCGAATTCGACCGGCCTCTCGGTTGGGGTCGCGCCCAGGGCCTTGGCGACGGCCAGAAGGGCCGCCACCCCGCTGGCGTTGTCGTCCGCGCCGGGGGTCCCCGTCATCCCGTCGTAATGCGCCCCGACCAGGAGGGCGGGCCGGTCATCCTCCCGCCCCGGCCGGGAGGCGGCGACGTTGAAGAAGGCCCCGCCCCGGTAGCGGAAGGGCCGCCGCTCGGCCGAAAGCCCGAGCTCCGAGAGGCGATGGATGAGCCGCTCGCCGGTCTCCTCCAACGCCTCGGGGTTGAGCCGTCCATGGCGAAGTCCCGAGAACTCGGCCACCCACCGGCGGAGGTCTTCTTCTTGCACCCGCGCCGAAAACTCCTGCACAGTGTCGTTCATTTTTCATTCTCCGCGTGAGAAGCGGTCCCGCTTTGGTAAAAGAATTTAGCGCAATGCGGCACGGACGGAAACCCGACCTTGATGGCGCCTCGCCGGCCTCGGCCGCGCGGGAGGGGAGGAAATTTCATTCGGCGCGGGGGTTCCGGATGTTTGACGTCACGCCTGTGTTTCCGCCTCTGGATGAACCAAATTCAATTGAAGACATGAAATCCGTCGCCCGTTCCACTTTCAGGTCATCGGGGGTGTCCGGGGCGATCCGAAAACCGGTGGCCGCCTCCATTCTCCAAGAAACGCCTCGGGACCCCGGGAAGGGTTGAAATTCCGCGAACTTGGTCCCAATTCAATGTGTCTATATAGACTGAATGGATTGATCGTTCCGGCAATGGGACGGGGGGATGCGTCTCCGACCGGTTCAGTCAGGCCGGAAATCATCGGTTCGGAGCGGATGGGGTTCTTGATTTGAAGTTCATGATTGCCGGCCTCTGCGTTTGATCAAACAGGCCGGCCCCCCGGAAGCGTGTGATAAGCGAGGAGAAGCCGCCATGCGGAATTCATCCAGGGACATGGGCCGATTTTTCAGGATTGTCTTCATGTTTTGTCTAGCCGGCGTCTTCCTGACCGGCCCGTTGTTTGAAACGCTTGCGCGGGCTCAGGGCGGCCTGGTCATCATCCCCAGGGTCGTCGGTCAGCCCTTGGCCGCCGCCCAGAGCGTTCTTCGCGCCCGGGGGCTTACCTCCCGGGTCACCGGAACCATCACCACGGGCGACCGGAGCCGGAACAACCAGGTGGCCCGGCAGAGCCCGTAAGCCGGCCGCGTCCGGCCCGGAACGGCGATCATCCTCACCGTGTTCCGATTCGACCCGTCGCTTCAGGGTCAGGCCATCGTCCCTCGGGTCCTCAACCAACGCGCGCCCAACGCCCAGCAGACCCTTCGAGGGCGGGGCCTCGGTTTCCGCGTGGCCGGGTTCGTCAATACGAACAACCAAGGTCTCCATAACCGGGTGGCCCGTCAGAGCCCGGGTCCGAACGCGCGGGTGAGGCAAGGAACGGTCGTCAGTGTGACACTGTTTACGGCCCAGCAGGGGTCGGTGACTGTCCCCAACGTCCTCAATCAGACTTTGGGTGTCGCGCAAAGCGCCCTTCTTCGACAGGGCCTCCGCTTCCGAGTGGCGGGGTCCGTCAACACCGGAAACCGGGGCCAGACCAACCGGGTGGCCCGCCAGAGTCCCGGACCCAACGCACGCGTGGGCCGAGGGACAGTCGTTGGGCTCACGCTGTACCGGTTCGCCCAGGCCCCGCCGCCTCGAGGCGCGGTGGTGGTTCCGAGTGTCATCAACCAGCCCCTGGGCCGCGCGCAGCAGGTTATCACCCGCTCGGGTCTGCGCTTCCGCGTGGCGGGAACGGTCAACACGACCAACCGGAACTTCAACGGCCGCGTGGCGCGTCAAAATCCTCCCCGTGGCCGCCGGGTGAGTCGCGGGACGGTCGTGACGCTGACGCTGTACCGGTTCGCCCAGGCCCCGCCGCCTCAAGGGGCGGTGGTGGTTCCGAGCGTGGTCAACCAGCCGATCCAGAACGCCATTCGCATCCTCCGTCAGGCGGGCTTGCGGCCCGGGAGTGCGGCCTTCGTCCCCAGCAGGGATCCGAACCGAAACCTGCGCGTGCGGACTCAGAGTCCGCGGGCGGGAGCGAGGATCAACCGGGGAGGCCGTGTGGACCTGGTTGTGTTTTTCCACTCGCCGTAAAGAATCCCGGCCCTCCACCATGTCCCCCGGCGGCTTGAAGCCGCCGGGGGATTCCTCCTGATGTAGTGGACCCCCTTTATCAAGCGGCATCTAAGAGAGTACTGGGGCCGGTTTGAAGTTGGTGTTCCACCTGGTTGGGCGTCCGGTAGCCCAGGGTGGAATGCAGATAGTGCTCATTGA
>JASLXW010000461.1 GCA_030740135.1 Nitrospinota bacterium | reverse complement strand
CGCCGAACCGCCTCCCGCTGTCCAGACAAGAGCGAAGCCGCCTCCTGGAGGGCTTCCAGCCTTCGCTCGATAGGTGAATCCGCAGGGTGCGCCGAGACCGTGCGGTCCAGCAGGTAATCGATCAGGTTCTTGGCCTTCTCCAGAAGGCCGCCGAAGGACTCCGCGCCGCGGCTCCGCACGTAGCTGTCGGCGTCAAAGCCCGACGGCAGGACGACCACCCGGAGCGCCATCCGGTTCCAAGCGCCTCCGCCGGGACCGCCCATTTCCAATAATGTGGTCAATTCTTTGCCGCCGCGCCACTTTTCCGGCAGACCGGCCTGTTGATATTTCTCGAGCAGCATCGCGCCGCCCCGCCGGGCCGCGCCCTCGCCGGCCGCGTCCGGGTCAAAGCAGAACACGAGGGTCTCGCAGAAACCCTCCCTTCGCAAGATCCCGACGTGATCGGAAGTCAGGGCCGTGCCCATCGAGGCCACGACGTTCTTGAACCCATGCTGATGCAGGGCGATGACGTCGAAATAGCCTTCGACGATCAATGCCGTCCGGTCGCCGCGGATTGTCTCCTTGGATTCGTGGAGGCCGTACAGGATCCGGTTCTTTCTGAAAACCGGCGTGTCGGGCGAGTTGAGATACTTGGGGGCGGCGTCGTCCTCCTCGCCGCCGAAGGTCCGGCCTCCGAATCCCGTGATGCCTCCGCCCGGGGCCCGGATCGAGAAGACGATGCGTCCCCGGAACACGTCGTAGGCCCCGTCCCCCCCGGATCGCGGCTTGGCGAGCCCGGCCGCCACCGCTTGGCGGGACGAAAATCCGTTCCGGCCCAGATGTTCCAAAAGGTTCTGCCAGCCCGCCGGCGCGAGCCCGATGCCGAACGTCTCGATCGACGCGTCGGAGATTCCGCGCTCCGCCAGGTATTTTCGGGCGCCGGCGCCGGCCTTCGACGACAGGGTGTCCCGGTAGAACCGCGCGGCCGTTTCGTTGATTTTTCGGATCCCGCGCTTCATCCGCTCCTCGCCCTCATCCGGGGGCGTCTCCGGCGCCGAGGCCGGAAGCGAGACCCCCGCCTTGTCCGCCAGGATCCGGATCGCCTCCGGAAAGGTCAGGTTCCGGTGAAGCATGGTGAACTTGAAAATGTCGCCCCCGCGAGAGCAGCCGAAGCAGTAGAAGATCCGTTTTCCCGGATGAACGTTGAAGGAAGGGGTCTTTTCCTCGTGAAACGGGCACAGGCCCTTGTAATTGGCCCCGGCCTTTTTCAGCGGGACAACCTGAGAGACCCACTCGACGATGTCCACCGAGTCCCGGATGCGACCCAGGATCTCATCTGAGTAACGCGCCATCTTCGGCCTTTCAGAAACGCCCTTTATAGACGGGCGGGGGATTTGTCTCCGGCCATCTCCACAATGGTGACGCCTTCTCCTCCGGCCTCGGCCGCGGCCGGGAAGAAATCCTCGACCAGCGGATGCCCCTCCAGGGCTTCGGCGACGGCGCGCTTGAGCGCCCCGGTCCCTTTGCCGTGAATGATCCGCACAAAGGGAACGCCCGAAACCGCCGCGCCGTCCAGGCATTGTTCCACCCGCCGGAGGGCCTCTTCCACCCGCCACCCCAGGAGGTGCAGCTCGAAATCCGACGCGCCGCCTGAATCCTCGCGGGATTCGGCCTGCCACTCGAAGGTGACGCCCGCGTCCCGCCCGCCGGAGTCGTCCGGAAGGTTGTCCGCCCGGCCTAGAATCGCCAAGTCCCCCTCGGCCAGCCAGGCCCGTTTTCCCCCCGTGGCGACGCACCATTCGCCCCGGGCGTTTTTCTCGTCTCCGACGACGCCCCGCCATCCCATCGATCGCGAGCGGACGAGGTCGCCCGCGCGGACCGGGCGCTGCTCGACCTTTTCGGGCTCGGCCGGCGGAGCCCCGGCCAAAACGTCGTCCCGCGACCTCTCCAAGGCGGCCACGCTCTTTCTCGCCCGGTCTTTCATTTCGGGAAGGGCCTCGCGCGCCGCGCGGCCGGCGGCGCGGATCGCCCGCTCCAGGTCGAGGACCTTCAGCCGGGCGTCGTGAAGGAACCTTTGGGCCTTCGCCTCAAACATCTCGCGCCGCCCGGACAACAGCCCGCGCGCTCCGATAACCTCCGCCCGGTCCGCTTCGAGGGCCGCCCGGTCCGCCTCCGACTTCTCCTCGAGGGCCTGGAGCCGCTCCTCCCGGGCCTCGAGGCGGTCCAGCCTCGCCCGCGCTCCCGGATCGGTCCCCCGCGTCAGGTCCCGGGCCCTTTCGACGACGGCTTTCGGCATGCCCAGGCGATCGGCCACGGCGAGGGCATAGCTCGTCCCCGCGATTCCCGATATCAACCGGAAGGTGGGGACTAGCCTCCGCCGGTCGAACTCGACCGCCGCGTTGAGGGCCGCCGGCGTCTCATCGGCGTAGGTCTTCAGGACTTCCTGGTGCGTAGTGACAATGACCCACGCCCGCTTCGAGGCCAGGGTTTCCAACACGGCCACGCCCAAGGCCGCGCCTTCCGCCGGGTCCGTTCCCGCGCCCAGCTCGTCCGTCAGGATCAAAGAGCGCTCCGTCGCCATCTCCAAAAAGCTCACATGACGCGCCAGGCGGGCCGAAAAGGTGCTCAGGCTCTCGGCGAGGCTCTGCTCGTCGCCGATGTCGGCGAAGACCTGATCCAGGTAAGGAATCTCCGTTCCATCCGCAGCCGGCACGGGACAGCCCGCGTGGGCCAGCATGGCGAGCAGGCCGACGGTTTTCAGCGCGACCGTCTTCCCGCCCGTATTCGCGCCGCTGATGATCAACTGGCGCTCTCCGCCTTCCAGCCGCACATCGAGCGGAACGGTCCGGCGCCTTCCCTTCTGGCGCTCGATGAGCGGATGACGGGCGCCGGATAGACGCAGGACGCCGGCATCGTTCATCTCCGGCTCGACGCAATCGAATTGATCGGCAAACCGGGCCATGGACAACCACACGTCGAGATCCACCAGCCAGCCGACCAGGGTCTTCAGGATCCGGTAAGTTTCCGCCGTTTCCTCGACGCGCAGCTCCGCCATTCGGTCGTTCTCGGACTGAATCAGGAGCGGCTCGACGTAAAGGGTCTGGCCGCTGGCCGACTGGTCGAGGATGAGCCCTTTCAGGGTCCTGCGAAAGGCGGGCTTCACCGGGATCACGTAGCGGTCGCGGCGGATGAGGACAAGCGGCTCCTGGAGGATTTCCGACCATCCCGACATCCGGGATTCGAGCGTCGCGAGGACCTCCTCCC
>JASLXW010000460.1:271-3251 GCA_030740135.1 Nitrospinota bacterium | reverse complement strand
TATGCTCAATCTTGACCGATTTCGGATCGACCTGGGCGCGCCTGAGAAAAGCCGGCAAAAGATATGTGGTTGAGGAGAACGCCGCTCCACCGAAGGTCTTTCCGGCCAAATCCTTTGGCTCTTTCACGCTCTTGCTGAAGGCGACATAACCGATCGGGTTGATGGCGTGAATGGCTCCGACCTGCCGAATCATCGCCCCCCTCGTTCGATGAATAATCAGGGTTCCCAGATCGATGAAAGAGAAATCGGCCTTTTTCGCCGCCAGAATCTTTGATGAGGAACCGGAGCCGAATCCCCGGTTAATCGAAATGTCCAGGCCGGCCTTCTTCCAGTATCCCATGTCCCGCGCCAGGAGAAACGGGGCGTGCTTGCCGCCGAGGATCCAATCCGCCACGAACCGCAACTTTTCTGCGGCGGCGGGTCTTGGACTCATCGTCCCAAAACCCAGGGCCAAAGCGATTGAACACGCGATCACACTACCGTAGATCTTCAGCATCTTGATAACCCTCCTTTTGAATTGACCCATGAAGCGGGCCAGACATTTGAAACCGACTTCGAGGCCGCCTCTTGATTCCTCCTGCCACTGAAAGCCTGGACAGATTACTCATCCGCGAGCAATAGCAAACGGTTGTCTCGACTTCCCCCGGGCTCAGTGGGCAGAGCCGGGACCGTCGTGGCGCCCCCCTGACGGGCTGTTGTCGATTGTTGAATACAAGCCAATCGTAACGGGGCACTCGAAATCCTGTCAAGAAAATTATTTTTCCGCGTCTCTGGGTGACCGGAGCAACCTTTGCGGGATTCAGGCTGTAAAGCGGCACAAAACGGAAAAACTTCTATCCAGGCGAGAGCAGGACGGAGCGTCCCGGTGGATGAGTCCGATATCGGTCGAAGGCTCTCGACCTTTCTCGTGACCCGGTATGAAAAGCACAGCCCGGACAGGACGTTTCTCCAACCCATCGAAGAGGAAATCCATCGCTACTTCCAGGTGTGGGAGCGGGAAGCCGACGTTCCTTCGCCGCAGGTCTATCGATACAATCAGTTTTGAGCGGGGGATACGGCCTTCAAGCACCCGGGCCTGAAGCCTTCCTTCCTGATGGACTCGGAAGAGTGCATCCAGACGATTCACATGCTGCTTGCGGGTACGGAAACCCGCCCTACAACGAAAAAGCCCGGTTTGCCCGTAGGGGAGCGGGGCTAAGCCTGGCCCCCGAATGAATCTATCGAAGGCAGAGGGTACCCGCCCGAAAAACCGCCGTTGCGTGTATCCGCCACAATCAGCCGAACAAGCCACCGATGGCGATCCCTTGGTGAGATATGCAGGCTAAGCATTGGGCCACCTATTTGTGGCCGGTCTCTTGCAATTGCGGAAGCCGGTCGCGACTCCAGTCCGCCAGGATCTCTTCCGGGTCGGTCGTCACCGAACTCGACCAGCTCCTCTCCACCTGGGCCAGAACCTCCTTGGGCACGTCGCAGACCGTCGGGAAGTCCTTGTCGTCCGGCTTCGTGGCGTCGATGCCCACTTTTGTGATCAAGTTGTCCGGTCGGCTGCGGGAAGGATCGAGCTGGCCGGGAACCTGCGTGAGGACGACTCCATCCCGGTCGAACTGGGATCGGGTTGCGATGGCCCATTCCACCTCGTCCATGTTTTGAATGTCGATGTCGTCGTCCACGACGACCGCATATTTGATGATGATCCGGCTGGCCAGGATGGCGCTCAGGGCGAGCTTTCCGTCTCCCGGGGATCGCTTCTTGATGGAGACGATGGCGTGAAACCGGCCGCAGCCGCCCGTTGTGAAATACACGTCCCGGACTTCCGGGACGACTTCCTTCACCAGGTTGAATAGGTCAGAGGCGGCGGGCAGCGCCCGCATGAAGGCCCCTTCGGTGGGAGGTTTTCCCAGGTACACGCTCTGGAAAATCGGGTTTTGCCGGTGAGTGATGGCGCTGTACCGGATGACGGGCATCCGGTTCTTCTCGGCCAGGGAGCCGTGGTAATAGCCGGTGAACTCACCAAAAGGTCCTTCGTCCTCGCGCCTGCCGGGCTCGATGTGTCCTTCCAGGACGATCTCCGCATCCGCCGGCACCTCTAGATCCACCGTCTCGCACTTCACAAGCTCGATGGGTCTTCCCCGAAGCGCACCGGCCAGCTCGTATTCGTTGACGTCGACGCTCCGGGTGATCTGGGACGCGATATGAAGGGCAGGATCGCACCCGATGGCGACGGCGATTTCCAGAGGCTTTCCTCTCTCTTCGGCTCTCTCGTGGTAGGTCTTCAAATGGACCACAGGGTTGTAGAAAATGCCGGTCTCGTTCCGGCCGCGGAGCTGAAGCCGCTGAAGCGACAGGTTCGGTCCGAAGTCCGGGTCTTTGACGATGATGATTGCCGCGGTGAGGTAGCGGCCACCGTCGAACTCATTGACTGTAGGGATGGGCAATTTGCGAAGGTCGAGCTCACCCCCTTCCAGAATGACTTCCTTTACCGGCGCATCCGCGACGACGCGAGGCGCCTGGGGCTGCTGGATCCGTCTTTGGTATTCAGCGATCAATTCCGGCGATGGCTTGTCGAAAAGGATCTCCAGTTGCCGGTAGCTGCCCAGGACATTGGCGGCCAGTGGGATATACGATCCCTTCACATTCTTGCAGAAGACCGTTTTCCCCCCGGACCTCTTGATGAACGCGGAGATTTGGTGGTCCGGATCAACCTCGTCCCGCACGTACGCCAACTCTCCCGATTGCCTGACCAGATTCAGGAACCCCCGGAACCCCTCGTATGTCATCGATTTTCTCCCTTGTGAGGTGAATTGTCTGTTATCGGATGGAGCCGATGACGGAGGAATGCCTCAGGGGGAACCCAAAAGAACCCGATCCCCCTGCTCTTGGTCAGAACCTGGGCTCGATGCCCAAATCGGCGCCGTCTTCCTTCAGGGCGACTCCCGCTTGAACCTGGATCAAACAGGATGGGCAGAAGTAGAGGTGAAGA
>JASLXW010000460.1:0-261 GCA_030740135.1 Nitrospinota bacterium | reverse complement strand
CGATCCACGCGGGGACCGGCAGCCTGAAGGGGCATCTCGGCGTGGAGGAGGTGGCTGGCAAAATCCGGACGGGCCTTGCAGATGAACTCGCCACACGCCCGGCAAACGATCACCTTTCCTCTCCTCCGGGGGCGCACAATCAGGTATTCCCCCAGGCATGAAGCGGGGATCACCGGGAGATGGAGGGCCTGCCGCTTTTGAGAAGAACGGTTGGCATGGGTCACTTCGGAGCGGGCGACATCCCTTCGGGCAGCCCGGAGG
>JASLXW010000045.1 GCA_030740135.1 Nitrospinota bacterium | reverse complement strand
GGGAATCCCCAGATGACCTTCGCGTTCGAATCCCAGCTGGACGAGATCGCCGACGCCCTCGGCATCAACCCGGCGGAGCTTCGGCTGCGCAACGCGACTCAACCGGGCGACGCGACGGTCCACGGCTGGAAGATCACGAGCTGCGCGCTGTCGGAAGCCATCGACTCGGTGACGGCCCGGTCGGGTTGGTCTCGCCGGACGCCTTTCGCCGGAACGATTCGGGCCCCCTCGGGCGACGCGACCCTTCGGGGCTTCGGGATGGCCTGCATGATCCACGAATGCGACGACCGCCACTCGACGGGATTTGCGGGTTCGGTCGCCTCCGTCGCCCTCCGGGAGGACGGACGCGCGCACATCGTGACGGGCGAAGGCGAATACGGGCAAGGGTCCATGACCGTGTACGCCCAGATCGCGGCCGAGGTCTTGGGGCTCAGTCCGGAGGACGTGGACCAGGGCCCCATCGACACGGACTTCACACCCTACACGCTGGGACCTTGGGGATCCCGGCTCACCTTGAGCGGCGGCAACGCCGTCCGCCTGGCGGCCGAGGACGCCAAGGCGCAGGCGCTGGCCGTGGCCGCAAGCATCCTGGAGGTCTCCCAGGAAGACCTGACGTTCCGGGATGGGGATGTCGCCGTGAAGGCCGCGCCGGAAAAGAGGATTCCCCTCGGAGAGGTCGTCCGGGAGGCGATTCACAAGCGAAACGGCTCACCCATCATCGGACGCGGGGCAGAGGAGCCCGATACAACCCCCCTGGACCCGACCACGGAGTCCAACCCGTGCAGCGCGTATTCCTTCGCGGCCCAGGTCGCCGAGGTCGAGGTGAATCTCCGGACGGGGCAGGTGAAGGTTCTCCGAATTTTCTCGGCCAACGATGCCGGAACCCCAATCAACCCCCTTGCGCTGAAAGGCCAGATCGAGGGAGGCGTCCTCCAAGGACTCGGCCAGACGCTGTTCGAGGAGGTCCGCTACGAGGAGGGGAAGATCCTCAATCCGAGTTTCCTGTATTCGGGGATGCCCCTGGGCTCGGAGGCCCCTCCCATCGATTGCGCCTTTGTCGGCTCGGGCGACCCCTATGGGCCTTTCGGGGCCAAAGGCGGGGGCGAGCTGGGTCTGACCCCCGTTCCCGCCGCCGTCGCCAACGCCATTCAGAACGCCTGCGGCGTCAGGCTCCGCACCCTCCCCCTTACGCCCGAGAAGGTCCTGAAAGCCCTTCGCACCCGGCGCCGCTGGACTTCATCCGGTAGGCGGTCCGGGAAGGCGGGGGCGTGATCGCCCCCCTGTGTTTCAGATCCTCTATGGTCGAAACCGGTGTGGGGGCGCCACCCATTCGCGGAAGCGGTGCAACGCGGAGGCGCGGGTCGGTTGACCCTCAGCCTCCGCCGGTTTTCGATTCGGCCCGCGTTTGGGCGGAAGCTGAGGCTTAGGGTTTGCGACCCTCTCCGCGCTACACTTCTCCTTGTGAGAAATCCCGGCTGACCGCAGCGACGGCGAAACCCGAATGGATCTCCTCCAAATCCAATTCGCGTTTTAGAAACGGACCGCTTGCGAATTTCTGATACAGTGACTTGCGGCAACCGCGTGTCCTTCCGGACAAGGGCCGGCCGACCCGCGCGGGGAATCCGCTCAAGCGGACCCGCGCATCGCTATCATCGCGAGGAGAATTTTCGATGGTCCAAAAAGAGGTCATCGCCCCCTCGGGCCTCGGGGAGCCCATCGGGCCGTTCGTGCGGGGCATCCGCTCGGGCAACGTCGTGGCGATCTCGGGGACGAGCGCGCTCTCCCACGTCGAAGGCCCGCTGGAATCGCGCGAGATTCCCGGCGATTTCGAATCCCAGGCCCGCCTGACATTCAACAATCTGGAGGTCGCCCTTCAAGCGGCGGACCTGGGCTGGGAAGAAGTGATCAAGATGATGGTGATCGTCAAGCGCCGGGAGGACTACGCGCGGATGAACGCCATCCGGAAGGAGTTCTTCGAGGACATCCCGATGGCGAGCACGACGTTCGTCGCGGAGCTCATCCGGAAGGACATGCTCATCGAGGTGGATGTCTGGGCGGTCGCGCCGTAAGGCGAAGAAGATCCGGGGGGCGCTTTTTGAAAGGCGCCCCCCCGGCCCCGTCACAGGGGTTGGGAACCCCCCCGCAAAACTTTCCCAGAGAATCCTCGAGTCGGTACAGGGACCGGCCCGTCACACGCCCGCGCGGAGAACGGGGCGTTCCAGCCAGGCAACTCACTCGCATCGGGCAATGGATTGAAAGGCAACCAGTTTACCGGCCCATCCGAGATTGAAAATTCCCTTTGTGAGAAATGCGGGTTAACCATTCGGGGAAGGCTTTCTTCCCTCTTCGATGACCTCGTAGCACCGCTCCCCCCGCCTCGGACCCTTCCCGGGGAGCGACCGGACCAAAACGACGAGCCGCCGGTTCCAGGTATCGATCCGGACGCGGTCCCCCGCGTGAATCAGCCTGCCCGATTTGGCGGGATGCCCGTTGACCGTTACGGCCCCGGCCTCGCAGAAGCTTTGGGCCAGAGAACGGCGCTTGAGGATTCCGGCGATTTTGAGAAAGACATCCAGGCGGACGCCCGGGTTTTCCGGGCGCCGGGCTCCCTCACGGGAGGGCGTCACATCGTGACCTCGATATACGCCTTTTTCTTCAATTCTTCCATCCAGCGGCGCATCCGGGCCGTGACCTTTTCCTGGAAGATCCGGTTGCGGATCTTCTTTTCCACCTGACTGAGCGGAGGGGGGATTCGGGGAAGCCGCCTGACCAGCTTGATGATGTGGAACCCGGCCCGCGTCCGCACCACGTCGGACACCTCTCCCTCCTTCATGGCGAACAGCACCCGCTCGAAGTTCGGAAGCACTTCGCCCCTGAGGATGATCCCCAAGTCGCCGCCCCGCGCGGCCGACGGGTCCTGGGAATGCCGTTTGGCCATTTCCGAAAAGCCGGCGCCTTTGCGGATCCCGCGCAACACCCGTTCGGCGGCCGTTCGTTTCACCCGCTCGATGTCCTGGCCGGCGTTGATGGGGGCCAGAAAAAGGATGTGGCCAGCGCGGATCCGCTCGGGAGGCAGAAACTCTGACCGGTGGCTCTTGTAATAGGCTTTGATTTCCCGCGGGGTGACGCTGACCCGGGACCGGACCTCGATGTTCATGACCTTTCGCAGCAGGATTTCCTCCCCGACGCGCTCCCGGTATTCCGGGATCGTCATCCCCTCCCGTTTCAGGAGCACCTCGAGTTCGCTGTCGGAGATGTTGTTCCGCTTCTTCACGTCCTCCAGCGCCCGATCAACCTCGGCATCGGTGAAGGAAAGCTCCATCTCCTTGGCGCGGTTGACCCGGAGACGGCGCGTGATGAGAAGATCCAGGTATTTCCGCTGCACCCGCTCGATTTCCCGTTTCAGCCGGCGGCCGTTGTAACGCTGTTGGAGTTGTGAGAACTCGCCCCTGCCCGCCTCCTGGACCTGGCTCAGCGTGATGATGTCCTTGTTGACGACGGCGACGATCCGGTCGATCACGACCGCCCGGGCGGAAGGGGCGCGAAGTCCCCCCGCCGCCGCAAAGGCCATCAAGCTCCCGAATCCCACTACCCGCAAAACGGACGACAGACCGATCATCTCAGTGGTCCTTCCGAGTCCCGAATCCGACCCGGCAGTCGGAGGGTCCCTCGCCTGAAAGACGCTCTTTCCGGCAGAATTCCATCATTCGATCCGAAAATCCTCTCCCGGTTGATCGGAGATCGTAGCGCAGGCTTCCAGCGCGATCAACACCCTTTCCAGCGTTTCCCTGCGTTCCGACTCCTCCGGCGGCATGGGAACCCGGAATGTCCTCGGGTCGAGGAACTTGAGTCCGGGGGTGGCCAGGAATTCCGGCGTCAACTCATAGGGCCGATCCTCCGGATGAAATGTGGCCCATCCATTCGCGACGGTGAGCTTCTCCACGCCGGCCCGGGTGGCGAGGATGCGCAACCGGGCGGTCTCGAACAGGGATTCGGCGGCGGGGGGCAGGGCGCCGAAGCGATCGGCCAGGGCGCGCCGGAGCGCCTCGAGCTCGCCGGTGGTCTGCGTGTCGGCGATCTCGCGGTAGAGCTCCAGGCGCTGATTCTGCCCCGGCACGTAGTCCTCCGGAAAGGAAGGCCGCACACCCAAGGACAACTCGGGCTCGATTCGCCGGACGGCCCGCTCTCCCTTCAACCCCTCGACCGCCTCTTCCAGCAGCCGGCAATAAAGATCGAATCCGACGGCCGCGATGTGGCCCGACTGCTCGGCCCCGATGATGTTGCCCGCTCCCCGGATCTCGAGGTCTCGGGCGGCCAGACGAAGGCCGGCGCCCAGCTCGCTCAGCTCTTCCAACGCCTTCAGTCTGCTCCGGGCCGTCGGGGTGAGGCTCCGCCCCGCCTGCACCAGAAAGTACGCGAACGCCTGCCGGTCCGACCGCCCGACGCGCCCCCGGAGCTGGTAGAGCTGGGCGAGGCCGTACATCTCGGCCCGGTTGATGATGATGGTGTTGGCATTGGAGATGTCCAGGCCGTTCTCGATGATCGTCGTGCAGAGCAGGACGTCGAGCTTTCGATTCAGGAATCCCACCATGGCCTCGTGGAGTTGTTTCTCCCGCATCTGGCCGTGGGCGATCGCCAAGCGCAACCCCGGGATCAAACGGTGGAGATATCGGGCCGTGGCGTCGATGGTTTCCACGCGCGGATGGACGAAGAACACCTGCCCCCCCCGATCCCGCTCCCGGGTCAGGGCCTCCCGGATAACGCGGTCCTCGAACGGACAAACGTAGGTGCGAACGGCCAGCCGGTCGGGGGGCGGGGTGTCGATGACGCTCAGGTCCCGGATTCCCAAAAGGCCCATCTGGAGGGTCCGGGGAATGGGCGTCGCCGTCAGCGTCAACAGGTCCACGGACGCCTGGAGACCCTTGAGCTTCTCCTTGTGGGCCACGCCGAAGCGCTGCTCTTCATCCACGACGATCAGGCCCAGGTCCCGAAACTTGACGTCGGACTGGAGCACCCGGTGCGTCCCGATGAGGATGTCCACTTGCCCGGCGGCCAGGCGCTCGAGAACGTCTTTCTGCTCGGCCCGGCTCCGAAACCGGGTCAGGCATTCGACAGACACCGGGTAATCGGCCAACCGCTCCTGAAAGGTGGCCCGGTGCTGCTCGGCCAGGACGGTCGTCGGCGCCAGGACGCAAACCTGCTTTTTGTCCATCACGCTCTTGAAGGCCGCCCGAATGGCCACTTCCGTCTTTCCGTACCCCACGTCTCCGCAGATCAACCGATCCATCGGACGCGATTTTTCCATGTCCGCGATCACTTCCTGAATGGCCTGGAGCTGATCGGGGGTCTCCTCGAACGGAAAGGAAGCCGAGAACTCCCGGGTCCAGTGATCATCGGGAGAGAATGTGAATCCCTCGGCGACCTGGCGCCGCGCCGCCAGCTCCATGAGCCCCTGGGCCATGGCCAGGACGGCGGCCTGGGTTTTTTTCTTCGTCTTGGCCCACGCCCCCCCCCCCAACCGATCAATCCTCGGCTTTCCCTGGCCGGCGCCCATGTATTTTTCGACGAGGTTCAGGTTCTCCATGGGGACAAAGAGCTTGTCTCCGCCCTGGTACTCGATCACCAGGAACTCCTGCTCCGCCCCG
Source organism: Nitrospinota bacterium (assembly GCA_030740135.1). The sequence goes on along the minus strand of JASLXW010000045.1, from coordinate 8,639 downwards.
GCCAGACCGATCCGGTCCACGCCCTGATAGACGCCGATTCCGTAATCCCGGTGAACGACGTAGTCTCCGGCCTGGAGCTCGCGGAAGGCCGCCTCGAAAGCCCTTCTTCGGAGAGGCGGGGCCGCCCTCCGGCGCACGGGCGTGTAAAAGATCTCCTCCTCGCGAATCGCGACGCAATCCAGGTCCTCGCTCTGGAAGCTTTCGGAGAGCCGGCCGACCAGGAGGGCCGCCTCCGGCTCTCCGGATTCGGAGGAAAACCAGCCGGCGGCGTCGGGGCCCTCCAGGATGGAGGCCCCCAGCTCGAACTCCCGCAGGATCTGCTGGAGCCTCACGGCCTGCGTCCGGTGGACGGCCACAATCGCCACCCGGAGTCCTTTGGCCAGCCAAATCTTCAGTTGGCGCACGAACGCCGGAACCTGACCCTGAAAGGAGCCGGGGCGTCCCGCGTTGAGATGGAGGTGCGGTTCGCCGTCCCGGCCTTCACCCGTTCCCAAGCCGAGGGAGGGAAGATCGATCACGGGTGAGTCCGGCGCGGCCCGCGCCGTCAGGGCGCCGAGCACCGCTCCCGGCGGGAGCGAGAAATCCTCGAGGGGGAACGGGGCCGCCGCGCGCCCGGCGTCCGCAGCCTCCGAGAGCCCTTCCCAGCGCGCTTCGTCCGCCTCCGGCATGGCGTCCGGCTCGGACAGGGCGACCAGGGCGTCGGGCGGCAGGGCCTCCACGGCGGCGATCAGGTCGTCCCGAAACAGCGGCGCCAGGGTTTCAAACCCCGGGAAGTATCCATCCTCCAACAACCGGTCGGCCAGAAGCTCAAACCGGTCCCGTTCGCCCGCTTCCCCGGCGCCGGCCCAATCCCGCAGCTTCCCGGCCGCGCGCGTTCGGGCTTCTTCGTCGAGGATGATCTCCCGGGCGGGCATGATTCGGGCCCGCTCCAGCCGCTCGACCGAGCGCTGATCGCCGACCTGGAAACGGCGCAGGGAGAAGACGCCGTCCTCGTCGAACTCGATCCGGACGGGGAACTCCGACTGGGGCGAATACACGTCCACCAGCGATCCGCGAACCGCGTATTCCCCCTCATCCTCCACCACCGGACTTCGGTGATACCCCGCGCGCAAGAGGTCTTCCAACAGCTCGTCCCGCTCCAGGGGATCGCCCCGCTCCAGGTCGAGCGCGGCAGAGAGGATCGCCTGGGGGGGGATCAGTTTTTGCGCCAGGGCGGAGATCGAGGTCACCGTCAGGCAGGGCTCTCCCGCCGACCAGGCCGAAAGGGCGGTGAGCCGCGCGCCGACGGTTTTGGGGCTGGGGGAGAGCGGCTCGAGCGGCGCCAGATCCCAGGGGGGGAAGATGAGAACGGGGGGTCCGGCGCGGTCCTCGAAAAAACGGAGGTCCTCGTAAAGACGGAGGGCGGCGTCCCCGGTCGGGGTCACGGCCACAATACCGCACCCGGCGCCGGCCCGACGCCTCTCGCGCACAAGGGCCGTCAGGTAAAGCGCGCGGGCCGCGTCGGTCGTGCCGCTGACGCACAGTCGGGAGGCGCCGGAAGGAAACCGGGTCCACTCGGACAGACGGGACGCCCGGGAGGATTCGGACGGGGCCTTCATCCTTTCCCTCCTTCGCCCAGGAGGGCCGCTTCCATCTCTTTTCGGACCTTCTCGACCGGAAGCTCCGCACCGGTCCAGATCCGGAAGTTTTCCGCCCCCTGAAAAACGAGCATTCCGAGCCCGCCCACCGTTTTTGCCCCCCGGTCGCCGGCGGCCCGAAGAAACGGGGTTTCCAGGGGCCGATAGACAATGTCCACCACCACCTGGCCGGGGCGCAGACAGCCCGGGTCGAGGGGCGACGTCCCTTCCGCCTCCCCGTCCCGCCCGATCAAGCCGAGGGAGGTGCATTGGATGACGGCGTCCGCCATTGTCGCGGCGCGCTCCGCCTCCCCGCCCCTCAGCGGGACGGCCTGGACGTCGACGGAATCGAATGTCTTTCGGACCCACCCGGCCAGGGTTTCCGCCCGGGAAAGGGTGCGGTTGGCAATGACCAGCGCGCGCGCCCCTTGGGCGGCCAGCTCCGAGGCGATCCCCCGGGCCGCGCCCCCCGCCCCCAGGAGGAGGAAACGCCCTCCGCGGGGATCCAGGTCCGCCTCCTCCCGTAGAGAGCGGACGAAACCGGCGCCGTCGGTGTTGTGGCCGACGAGTCGATCGCCCTCCCGGAAGACCAGGTTCACCGCGCCGATGCGGCGGGCGGGCTCGGTCAGCTCGTCCAGGTGGCCGACGACCGCTTCCTTGTGCGGAATGGTGAGGGCGACCCCATGGATTCCCAGCGCGCGAATCCCGAGGAAGGCATCGCCCAAACGCTCGGGGGGAACCTCGAAGGCCAAAAACCGGTAGGGAAGGCTCAATTCCGCCAGCGCCGTATCGAACATCAACGGCGAAAGGGAATGCCCCAAAGGGAAACCCATCACCCCCAGGGCGCGCTCCACGGATGGCATCGGTGAGAAGGCTACAGCAGGTCGTTCTTGCTGATCAAAAAATCCCGGACGAGATTGCTCTCCGTCTTGGGAAGTGGAATGGACGATCCGTTGAGCTCCACGACAGTGCTGGTGGCGGTCCCGATGGTCAGGACAAACGTCTTGTTCCCGCTCCAGCGCCGGCTCTCCCCTTCCAGCAGGAAGATCTCATCCCGTTGATTTCCGTCCACAATCACGCGCAGCCAAGTGTCCCCCTTGGCCGTGATATTCAGAACCAGAGGCGACTTCGACGGGGCGGTTTTTTTCTTGAGGGTGACTTTCACCTTGGAGTTGTCCACAACCTTTTCGGTTACGGCCACGCCCGCCGAGGCCGCTCTCGCGTCCAGAGAGGGCGGGGAACCGGGTTTCGGGATCGCCTCCGCCGCCACAGGCGTCGGCCGGCCTCCCCCCGGGGGCGCGGCGGAAGGGGGGAGGATCCCGTTCTTCTTCTCGGGCCGGGCCTCGGCGGTTTTCGGGTTCCGGTCCGCTTTCGGCTTGTTGACCTTCATGGCGGTTTCGGTTTCGGAGGCCTTCGGATTTCGGTCCGTTTTCGGCCGGTTGATCTCCGCGGCGTCTTTGGATTTGGCGCCCTTCGGTCCGGGCGGGTTCACCACCTTCGGAGCGACCGGACGTCGCGCCTTTCGGGGGACGGCGCCCAGGGCCTTCTTCGCCGGGGGCCGGATCCCCTGATCCGACCCGAGCTTCGACCCTTCGACATAGAAAAAATATCCCGCGCCCAACACCAGAAGGAACAATGCCGCAGCGGGAACCCGCGAGCGCAGGGCCCGCCGGGACCCCATGAGCTGGGCGCTCCATTCCAGGAAGATTAACTCCCCGTCTTCCCTTTTTTTCAGGGCGGGGGGATGGAACCGGGAAAGGAGGTCGTCCGCACTGAGACCGATTTCCGACGCCAGGATCTTCAGGAACCCCCGAACGATGGGTGCATGCGGGGTGTCTTCATATTGGTCCTCTTCAAGGGCCGAAATGATCCGCCCTTTGATCTTGGTGGTGGAAGCCAACTGATCGATGGTGATGCCCGCCGCTTCCCGATGCCGCCGCAGGTATTCGCCCAGCGATTCATGGGGGGTTGAATCGGCTTCCTCGGCGGGGAGGGGCGAAGGCTCATCCGGCGCTTCTTCCGTCTGTGAATCCAGGGAAGACGCGTCCTCCACCTGACCGAACAGATTGCCCTGTGAATCCAGGGAAGACGCGTCCTCCACCTGACCGAACAGATTGCCGGGAGACTCATCGTCCAACTTCCCCGGATCCTCATCGGAGACTTCATAGACCGTCAAATCAGGCGGAATCCGAGTCGAATAGGCCTCGCCCGAAGCATCGGCCGAGGTCTCCTCCGGGGTCTCGTCCGGCGATTGGCTGTTCTGACCGCGCATGTCGGATTGAGAATTCAGATGCTCATCAATGTCACTCATCCATCCACCTTCCCATTCGCCCGAAAGGAGACTTGACGCCCCAACGGGCAGGCAGATCCCCCGACAATCCCGCAACCCTCTTCCTACAAGGGAAAATGTACTACACTCGCGAAAGGAATGTCCAATAAAATAATCACTTAATTCATATTGCACCTCCGGCCCCACACTTCAATCCCTCCCGAAAAATCAACGTAAATTTTACATTTTGGATTTCCGGGGCTGTGAATGGTGGACCTTCCAAAAATCCGTTGACTCCGTATCCGACTCCGGGGATTATCTTGACAATCAGCCTTTGACCACCGCCGATCGGCGACACGCCTTCTCCCCTGGGGGTTGAGGATAATGGAACAGAAAGAGGTTACCCTATACACATCGAGCACGTGAGCGCCTTGCAGAGGCGTGAAAGAGTTTCTTTCACATCACGGCGTTCCCTACCGGGAACACCTCATCGACCGGGATCCCGCGGCGCTTGACGCCCTTGTGGAAAAAACGGGACGCCGCGCGACGCCTGTCCTTCTGATTGGCGATGAGACAGTGGTCGGATTCGACCGGCGTAAGATCTCCAACCTTCTCGGACTCAAATGATGAATCCTTCCGGCCGGCTTCTTCGGTGTCCCGGCTGAGGCATGGACATTCCCGTCCCGTGGGACGCGAAGGGGGGCGACCTCATCGAATGCGAGAACTGCGCGGGCGTCCTGTTCCGGCTCACCGGACAGGGCGGCCGGGACGCGCTCAGGATCGTTCAGCTCGTGTCCTGCCCTTTCTGCGAGGAAACAATCCCGGTGGACGATGACACGCCCGAGGGGACCGTCATTCGTCACGGGGGAGCGGAATTTACACTGACGAAGGAGTTCGGCGCTTTCTCGCTGGAGCTCGCCGGCGGCCAAAGGCCCGGTTGTGTTCCGGCGACGGACGCGGGCAAAGCGTGAGGGACGGCGGGTTGAAGCCGCAAAGGTCGATCACGGGAAAATTCATGCTGGGCGCGGCCTTCTTTCTGTGCCCCTGCCACCTGCCCATCTACTTGGCCCTGTTGGGCGGCACGGCGGCAGGGGCGCTGCTCTCCGAGAACGCGTACACCGCCGGGACCGTCCTGGCCCTCGCGTTCCTCGCGGCGCTCATTCTGGGTTTGCGCTTGTCGGGGAAAAGAATGCAAAGAACCGAATCCGCCTCACGGCGGGACCCATCCGCCGCCTCATCCCTCTCGCGGTGATTCGCCTGGACGTTGAACAGGGGGCATGGACAGTATGGAAGATAGAAAGCTGCTTCGCACGGGAGGCGCGGGGACGGTCATTGCCGCGATTTGCTGTTTCACGCCCGCCCTCGTCCTGCTGTTCGGGGCGATGGGTCTATCGGCCTGGGTCGGTTGGCTGGATTACGTGCTTTGGCCCGCGCTTGTGATATTTGCCGGAATTACGGTATATGCCCTCATCCGGCTGAGGAAGAAGCCATCCGATCACCGCGAAGGGACCTGATTCAAAGTGGAGTGTGACCCGGTTTCGTGGGCGCCTGGTCATTTAGGAGATATCAAATGGAAACCTCAAATTTGCCTCAGCTCAGAGAGCATTTCAATCAGGCGCGCGATTCCGTGAAAGTTCTCACAATCCTCTCTCCTACCTGACCGGTATGTCACTACGGGCATGGAGTTGTCCGTAAGCTCTTCGAGGAAATCGACGCGAATGCGCTCAAGGCCTTTTCAATATGGCTTCCCATCATGGACGGGGACAACGCGGATGCCGCGAGGGCCTCGTCAGAGAGTTTCCCGGATGAACGGGTGGAGCACTGTTGGGATTCCGAAGGACAATTTGGCCGGCTCTTTGCAAAGTTGCTCAATTTGAAAGGGGTCGCGTGGGATGTTCACTTGCTCTACGCGCCGGGTGTCACCTGGGATGCAGATGAGCCGCCCAAACCCACATTCTGGATGCACCAACTTCCTCCAGTGACGGGCGCCGATGGGAAACTTCTTTTGAACCCGGGTAGATTTTCACACGAGCTGATGAATCTCCTTGGAAGAGAGGATCCGCATATGGCTTGGGATCTGGCCTTCATGTCGCACGTTGGCGGCATCGGCGAGGTCATGAGGGAGAGGGCTCAGTCTTCACTGGAAGAGGCCCTCAAGGCCGTCGATCCTACGAAGGAAGGTGCGTGAATCGATGAAGAATTGCCCGGAGGTTCCTATGGAATCCCTGACGATTGGAAAGGTCGCCCGCGGGGCGGGTGTGAACGTCGAGACGGTTCGCTACTACGAGCGCAGGGGGCTGATCGAGCGGCCATCCACCCGGCGGGGGGCTTACCGGGTCTATCCGTCCGAGACCGTCGGCCGCATCCGGAGCATCAAGCGCGCCCAGCGGCTCGGGTTCTCCCTGGATGAGATCAAAGAACTGTTGGCCATGCGATCGGACGCCCGGGCCCGGTGCGGCGACGTGCGCCTCCAGGCCGAGCGGAAGATGGCCGAAATCGAGGAGAAGATCAAGGCCCTGCGGGCCGTGAGGAAATCGTTGGGCAGGCTGGCCGACGCCTGCCGGAGGGAGCTGCCCGTGACGGAGTGCCCGATTCTGAAAAACCTGAGCGAGTCTTTCTGAGGCCGAGGAGGATCCTTCCCGGCCTCAGATGGATTTCCCGCAAAGATTTCGCGACAGAGCTTTCATGGCCGGGGATGCGTCAGTCCGGTGTAGAGCCGCGGCATGTTGGGTCCCGACCGGTTTCCTCTTCAGACGCCTTCCAATTTCGGAAGGAACTGAATCGTCCGAATCTCTCTGTACCGCCCCACAGCGCCTCCGTTCCTGTCCACGTAGGGTCTGAGGGGAAAGAAGATGGGTTTCCGGTCTTCAAATCGCGGTTTCGGGTCGGCCGAATGACCGTCCCGACGCGGGTTCACCTTGATATGGGCAATGAGCGTCCTGATCCAGTGATTTGCCTGTGTCTTCATTGGGTCCTTCCTCCTTTGGGATCCGGTGGCCGGAGAGGAATATGGGCCCTCTCCTCATTCTTCGGCGGGCCGGCTGTCTGGGGGATGATTTCGAACCCAGACCCGTGCCTCTGCGTCCCGGCCTCACGACCGGTTTGCCCTTATCGAAACGAGGGTCACTCAATTCCGCCGGTGCGAAACCATCAGCGGAATCACGAAAAACAACCTATCCACACGAACTTATCGGCGGGAAGGGCCGCGGACTTTAGCCCGCATTTCTCACCAACCGATGGTCTTGGGGTTCGCGCTCCGAATGAATCGCCACCGGCGGCCTGATTCGGCTGAATGTGGCGGATGGACGCAACGGCCGTTTTTCCGGGCGGGGACGGGGACCCGCCCGCCCACCCTCACGCGGCGGAGAACGACGCTCGCGTGGACGATGTACGCAGCGCCAACCGAATCTTTCAGAAACGTGCGAGCGAACAGTTCGGTATGAATTTTTGACGCATTGGGGTTAGGTCTGAGGCGGCGGTTCAAAATCTTCAGGCAACAGTTTGCCTTGGGTGAGCCTCTTGTGCTGATGTCGGTCGTATCGGGCAGCCACGGTCAGATGATGAACGAGCGCTTCAGCATCGCTGACGACAAAGAAATGCTCGAACCCAACTTCCTTGTCAAAATACTGTCTCTCCAGCCTATTCAGTACGGCGGCCAGTGCAGCCAGTGCTTCTCCAACGGCCTGGCGGCTCACGCTAGGAAGAGGGATAGCTTGGAGAGATCCCATCGCCAAGTCGAGATCGCGATATGCCAGATGGCGGTGCCGCCACTCGCGCGCGAAAGAACAACGATTGGCTGCATTCTGGACCAACTTACGAACGTCTTGAGCCAGTGCTGGATCAGCGATAAGTCCTGGTAGCCTCTCGATGGTTAAATTGGGCTTGTTCGCTGATTTGGGCGGATCGATTAATCTGGCTAGGTGAAGCAAAATGTCTTCCAACAGCACGTCCTGCACGACGCGGAAGAAGAAGGCGGCGATCTCGTTCAAAAGGTCGATCCGCTCTGGTGATTTGGCGTAAAGCTTCCGGTACTCAAGCCACTTCGCGTAAAGCCAGGTGACTTCGTGCTGAAGCGCGTTGTAGAGAGGTCCCAGGTCTGAGCCGAGAATCTGAAAGTGCTCTTCGCGAACCCGTTCTGGTGACTTATCTCGCTCCATTTGCTACGCGCCGATCCCGAGGTCTAACATTGGTTATATTGGTCGCATAAGAGCGCAATCTCTTTGTCGATTGTCGTATCAGGCCCGCACGAGAAGGGTTCTCTTCCGGCATAAATCATGAGATGTCATACTGGGGTTAGGCGGCCCCCACCTCGACGAACTCTCCCTCTGAGCTTGTCGGGGGGACAGGTAGACCGTCCTGTCTGAGTCCTGCGATGTGAAACTCGATTGCCTCACGGATGAGTTGCAGCACTTCATCTCGGGTCTCCCCAACTGCAATGCAGCCCGGAAGGTCCGGGACGTGCGCGCCCCAGCTCTTCTCGCCTCGTTCGACTACCACCATGTACTGCATCATCGGGCGCCTCACTTCTTAAGGCCAGCTTGCTCCAGTATCGAGTTTAGGGTGCCGGGCGGCACGTCAAGGCTCGGCTTGCCAGCCACGGTCACCGTCCCTGGCTTGTTCGAATGCTTGTACTGTCGATGGCTGCCTCGCGTCCGTGCCAACCGCCACCCCTCCTCCTCTAGCAGGTTGCGGAAAAACTCCGATGGGTTGGTGTTTTGGCCAAGATTCGGACCTTGCGCGCTGTCATTCCGAAC
>JASLXW010000459.1 GCA_030740135.1 Nitrospinota bacterium | reverse complement strand
TAGGGCGCTCAGGATTGAACCATGCCTTGGACCATGGGCTCGAAATCGGAATCTCCTCGATTCCGGGCCTTCTACCTCAATTCGAACGGCCAAGCGATCGGTCGGGGCGAGATCACCGAGCTTTTCTCCCCATTCAACGATCAATGCTCCTGAATTTGAACCCAGGATCTCTTCCAGACCCAACTCGACAATCTCTTCTCCGGAACCGATCCGGTAAAGGTCCACGTGATGAACAAGGAGCGGACCCGGGTATTCGTTCACCAGGGTGAATGAAGGGCTCCTTACGCCCTTGCAATCCCCGCGGATTCCTTCGACGATTCCTTGGGTGAGCACAGTTTTACCCGAACCCAATGATCCTGTGACGCAAAGTACGTGCCCGGCCGCGAGGCATCGTCCGATGGCCCTTCCCAGCCCGATTGTTTCCTCCGGGCCTTCCGACCGAACCGTGACGACCCGCTCCCCCCGGCGGACCCGGCCCTTCATCCGCGTTCTCCGCCCGTCCGCCCGGGATGTCTGCCGGTCAGCAGAACCTCCCGGGCCGCCGGAAGACGGACCGCTACGTCGGACGCCAGGTATCCCCGGCTCCCGGTTTCCTCCGCGGCCAGGTCCCCCGCCAGGCCGTGCAGGTGGACGGCCGCGCGAAGCGCGTCGCGAATCGGTAATCCCTGCGCCAAAAGCGCGCCGGTCGCGCCGGCCAGGACGTCCCCCGTCCCGCCCGTCGCCAATCCCGGGTTGCCGCTCGTATTGACCCAGACCTCGCCCTCTGGAGAGGCCAGGACCGTCCCCGCCCCCTTGAGGGCGAGATGAACGCCGCGGTCCCGGGCGAAGGAGCGGGCGGTCTCGATGCGGTCCGCTTGAACCTCGCGGATGGCGCATCCCGACAGGCGCGAAAATTCGCCGGGATGGGGGGTCAGGCAGAGGGGGACGGAAACATCGCCCCAACCCTCGAATCCCGAAGACAACGCGTTCAATCCGTCGGCGTCCACCACGAGCGGCTTCGGACACCGGGAAACCCATTCGTGGACGAAGGAGACGGTTTCCTCATGGGTCGTCAGGCCCGGACCCAGGACGACGGCATCCATGGAAGAGGCGGCCTCGAGGCCGGGCGGAACGGCGTTTCGGGCGAACGTCCCGCGGCCGGTGGAGGGCAGGGGGAGGCTCATGATCTCGGGCGGGGCCGGAGCGAGCGCGGCGGCCCCTTCGGGGTGCGCCAGCGTGACCAGACCCGCGCCCGCCCGAAGCGCGCCCTCCGCGGCGAGGTAAGCCGCACCCATCTTTCCGGTCGAGCCCGCGACCACCAGAACGTGGCCGAACGTCCCCTTATGGGCGTCTCCCGGATAAGAGGGAAAAAGCGCGGCCGCATCCCGAGACTCCAGAAGACATGTCCGCACGCCTTGGCTTTCAGCCGCCGCGGCCGGGATGCCGATATCGGCGACAATCAACGCTCCCGTCCAGTCGGGACCGGGATGAAGGATGTGGCCCCGTTTGGGAAACCCGAATGTGACGGTGAGATCGGCCCGCACGGTCTCCCCCAGGGGCCTTCCCGTATCGGCGTCCAGACCGGAGGGGATGTCGATGGCCGTCACGGGCGCCGCGTCGCCGGACAGGGCGGACAGCGCGGAGGCGACGTGCCCGCGCGGCGGGGACGAGAGGCCCGTTCCGAACACCCCGTCCACCCAAAGCGCTACGCGCGTCCAATCCTCCGCAACCTCCCGAAGGGCGGCCTCGTCGGCGATGACGCGCAGGGGGATCTCCATCGCGCGAGCCACATCCAGGTGGACGCGGGCGTCGCCTTGCGCGCTTTCCGGGTCGAACAGGCAATAAATCTCGACCCGCGCGCCCAGGTTGTGGAGGTGGCGGGCGATCACGTAGCCGTCCCCGGCGTTGTTCCCCTTCCCGGCGAGGACGCCCACCCGCCGGCCCCGCATGTCTCCGTAGCGCTCGGACATGGCCCGGACAAGGCACACGCCCGCGTTCTCCATCAGGCAGACGCCCGGGAGGCCGAAATCCCCGATGGTGCGGCGGTCGATCGCCGCCATCTCCGCCGAGGTCACCAACAGCGAAGACATGGCGTTATTCAAGGGAGGGGTCGGGTTCAGAGGAGGCGTTCTCGATCAGGGCCACCATGTCCCGGACGGCCATCTCCATACCCGAGAAGACGGCGCGGGAAACGATGCTGTGACCGATGTTCAGCTCCGAGATTTCAGGAATCGCGGCGATGCGGACGACGTTGAGGTAGGTGAGGCCGTGGCCGGCGTGGACGCCCAGACCCGATTGGCGGGCCTGCGTCACGCCCGCCAGGATGATGGCGATCTCCGCGTCCGCCTCCGCCGGGGTTTCGGTCTCGGAGTACGCGGCGGTGTTGATCTCGATGAAGTCCGCGCCGAGGCGGCGGGCCGCGTCAATCTGCTTCGGGGCCGGGTCGATGAACAGACTGACCGGAATCCCCTCTCCGCGCAATGTCGAGACGAATTCCTTGAGCCTGCGCTCCTGCCCGGCCGCCTCCAGGCCGCCTTCCGTTGTGACTTCCTCGCGCTTTTCGGGGACCAGGGAGGCCTGGTCCGGCTTGACGTCCAGGGCGAATCGGCGCATTTCGTCGACGGCCGCCATTTCCAAATTGAGCTTCCCTCGCACGGATTGCCGCAGAAGCCGGACGTCCCGGTCCTGGATGTGGCGGCGATCCTCGCGGAGATGAACGGTGATGCCGACGGCGCCGGCCAGCTCCGCCTGCACGGCCGCCCAGACGGGATTGGGTTCCACCGTCCGGCGGGCCTGCCGGACGGTCGCTACGTGGTCTACGTTGACACAGAGGTGAGCCATCGGGAGCGGGAAAGGTTCAGCGGGGGCGTTTCATTGCTCTTCTTCCGGGTGCGGGCGGACGGCCCGCCCTTGTCTCTACGCGGGCTGCTCGCTGGGTGGAACGGGCGGAATTTTTCCGGGAACGGGGGATTTCGCAGGCGCCTCGGAGTTTTCCTCGGACCTCTCTTCTTCCGCTCCGTCCTTCGGTTCCGGTTTGAGGGGCATCGGGGGCAGTTTCTCTCCCCGAATCAGCAAGCCCACTTCGTCGCCGTTGATGGATTCCCTTTCCATCAGGGCTTCGGCGATGGCTTCCAGGGCGGCGCGGTCTTCCTGGAGGATCTTTTCCGCCCGGTCGTAGCCTTCGATGACGATGCGCTTGATCTCCGCGTCGATCTCCTCGGCGGTCTTCTCGCTGTAATCTTTGTGACGCTGGATCTCTCTGCCGAGGAAGA
>JASLXW010000458.1:3011-3262 GCA_030740135.1 Nitrospinota bacterium | reverse complement strand
AGGACTGACTCGGACACTTCCGAATGAGCCGGGAAAACCCCCAATACACCATTTTCGTCGTCGATGACGAAAACGAGGTGGCGGAGGTCATTCAGAAATACCTACGCCGGGAAGGGTTTCATTCGGCGCGCGCGGCAAGCGGCGCGGAGGCGATGTCCTGGCTCAGCGAAAACCACGCCGACTTGATGTTGCTCGATTTCAAGCTGCCGGACATGACGGCCGAGGATCTAGTCGAGACCCTGTCGGAATGG
>JASLXW010000458.1:0-3001 GCA_030740135.1 Nitrospinota bacterium | reverse complement strand
TCGAGATGATGAAGCGCGGCGCGCGGGATTACCTCATCAAGGACGCGTCGCTGATGAAATTGCTCCCCTCGGTCGTGACACAACTCCTCGAACAACTGGAGGGGGAAAAAGGCTCGCCGCAACCGAGGAAGCCCTCCGGAAGTCGGAACAGAAATACCGCACACTGTTCGAGCAGGCCGGAGACGCCATTGAAATCACGGATGAGCAGGGACGCGTGATCGATTGCAACCAGGGTCTTTGCGACCTCCTGGGTCACACGCGGGAGGAATTGCTCAACAAACCGGTGGAGGAATTCGCCTCGCTCGAATACAAGAATTCCGCATCCCAGCGGATGGCCCGGATCTTGGAAGGGGGGATGCCCCCCTTTGAATCCGGCGCCGCCCGGAAAGACGGGTCGCGGGTTGACATCGAGGTCAGCGCGGCGCCCATCGAGATCGAAGGCCGCAATCACATCATCTACTTTCTCCGCGACACCACCGAGCGCAAGCAGGCCGAGGCGTTCCGGGCCCGCGCCCGCCGGCAGGCGTGCATCGCCCAGTTGGGACAACTGGCTTTGGGCGAAACCGACCTTTCGGCATGGTTCGACGAGGGCCTGCCGCACGTCGCCGAGATGCTGGACCTGGACAAGTGCATGGTTTTGGAGCTCCTCTCCGACGGCCACGCCCTACAACTCAAGTCGGGGGTGGGTTGGGCGGAGGGACTCGCGGGCAGCGCCCTCCTGGACACGGGCGTGCACTCGCAGGCCGGGTACACCCTGCTTGCCGACGAGCCGGTCATCGTAGAAAACCAAAGCGAGGAAACGCGGTTCGCCGCCCCGCCCATTCTGACCGACCATGGCGTCATCAGCGGCCTGAGCGTGGTCATCCCGGGCCACGAACGAACATACGGGGTCTTATCCGCGCACTCAACCACGGAACGGGCGTTCAACCAGGAGGACATCGACTTCCTCGAATCCGTCGCCAACCTGTTCGCAACGGTCATCGAGAACAAGCGGTTGGACGACAACTTGCGTCAGGCCCAGAAGGTTACGGTTCTGAGACAACTGGCCTCGGGCGTGGCGCACGACTTCAATAATTCCCTCGGCGTTATCCTCGGCTACATCGAGCTCTTACAGGGCCGCGTTGAGGACCCCAAGTCGCAGAATGCGCTGGAAATCGTCAAGAAAGCGGCCCTGAGCGGGGAGAGGACCATCAAGCACCTCCTCGATTACGCCAGAAAGCGGACCGACCGCCCCAAGGGCCGGGCGGATCTGAACCGGGTCATCCAGGATGTCGTCGAAATGACCCGTCCCCGCTGGAAGAGCGAGGCCGAGATGCGGGGAATCACCTTCGAAATGGAATTTGAAAAAAAGCGGACCGCCCATGGGTCCGCGGGGAGGAATCCGAGATCCACGAGGCCCTCATGAACTTGGTCAACAATTCCCTGGACGCGATGCCCGTCGGGGGAAAGATTACGTTCCAGACGGAAAACGTGACGGAGGGGGTCCGCGTCAAGATGTCCGACTCGGGCGAGGGGATGTCGTCGGAAGACGCGGCGTGCGCCTTCGAGCCCTTTTTCACGACAAAAGGCGAGCGGGGCAACGGGCTGGGGCTCAGCATGGTGTCCAGCATCGTCGGAAGGCACGAAGGTCAAATCCGCCTCGAAAGCGCGCCCGGCGAAGGGACAACCGTGTGGATGACCCTGCCGGCCCCGTCCCGAGAGGCCCCCGAGCGGGAGGCCGCGCCCGCCGCGTCCACCGTTCCCCGCCGAATCCTGCTCATCGACGATGATCCCGTGAACACCGAGCTTTTCCGCACGATTCTCGAAACGGCGGGGCATCGAATCGAGACCTTGAACGATCCCCGGGAAGGCCTGAACATGTTCCGCTCGGGTTCTTTTGATGTCGTGATTTCGGATCTCAGCATGCCCGGCGTCTCCGGTTTGAAAGTGGCCAAGACCGCCAAGGACCATGACCCGAATATCCCCATCATCCTGATTACAGGTTGGGGGGGTGAAACCGATAACCGAGAGTTGACGGAAAGCGGCGTCGATGTTCTCCTCTCCAAGCCCATTTCAGGCAAGAACCTTATTGAATGCCGTTGCCCAAATCCTCTCCGACAAAGATGGAAAACCGGCGTGAAGCGCCCCTTGGCGCCCTCCCGCGCGGCGGCGTCCGCCTCCAGCCCGCTCGGGATTTCTCACCCGGCGAATGCGGAGACCTGCGCGCCCGGCGGGTTGAAAAGAACGTCAGGAGGAGGCATCCGGCCGAAAGGACCCATGCAATGACCGGCGCCGAGGTGGTCGTGGAGGCCCTCATGACGCCCGTGACCAAGTGGAACGCCGGATGTTAGCCAAGCGGATCATCACCTGTTTGGACGTCAACGCCGGCCGGGTGGTGAAGGGTGTGAACTTCCTCAACCTGCGGGACGCCGGCGACCCGGTGGAAGCCGCGGAGGCTTACAGCGACCAAGGGGCGGACGAGATCACGTTTCTCGACATCACGGCGTCCCATGAAGAGCGGCCCATCCTGTTGGATATCGTCACCCGGACCGCGGAGCGGGCTTTCGTCCCGGTGACCGTGGGCGGAGGCATCCGGACAGTGGAGGACATGAGGGCGCTTCTCCTGGCCGGGGCGGACAAGGTGTCCATCAACACGGCCGCCATTTTGCGCCCTGAGCTGATCCGGGAAGGCGCCCGACGATTCGGCAGTCAGTGCATCGTCGTGGCCGTGGACGCCAAACGAAAGGAAGAGGGGCGCTGGGAGGTGTACACCTACGGGGGCCGTGAGCCAACGGGCCGTGACGTGCTGGAGTGGGTGGTGGAGGCAAACCGTCTCGGCGCCGGAGAGATCCTCCTGACCAGCATGGACAGGGATGGAACGGAAGAGGGTTATGACTTGGAGCTGACCCGGGCCGTGGCCGACGCCGTTTCGATTCCGGTGGTCGCCTCGGGGGGCGTCGGGAACCCTGAGCACATCCGCCAAGGCTTGGTCGAGGGAAACGCGGACGCGGCCCTGGCCGCA
>JASLXW010000457.1:304-3273 GCA_030740135.1 Nitrospinota bacterium | reverse complement strand
GGGCGGTTCGCGCCCAATTTCCCGGACGCCGTGACCGACATGGAGGTGATCTCTCCGGTGGACTTCGAGCGGCGGATCAAGCTCCCCCGGGGGGACGGCGACCACCTTCACCTCGGCCTGGACCAAAGGTTCCGCGGGCGGCCCCTGGCGGAGGTGTGCGATTACCGGACGCCCATCCGGAATCTCTACCTCACCGGCGCGGGGACGCACCCCGGAAGCGGCGTCACCGGCGCCCCCGGCTATAACGCCGCCAAGGCCATCCTGGAGGACTTGGGCAAGCCCATCCCCTCTGCGGCGCAGTGAGATCCGACTTCAGGGCGCCCATCGTCATCTCGGGCGAAGTGAAGAGTCCCGGTCTCTTGGTCGATTGGTTGGTGAGAAATCCGGGCTATCTTTCCCGATCCAGCTTCAGGGAGGCGGAATTGATACAATACCGAAGTCCCGTCGGCTGGGGACCGTCCGGGAAGATGTGACCCAGGTGGGCGTCACAGTTGTCGCACATCACCTCCACCCGCCGCATGCCGTAGCTGACGTCTTCCTCCTCCTTGACGGTCTCGTTGTTCACGGGCTGCCAAAAGCTCGGCCAGCCGGTGCCCGAATCAAACTTGTGATCGGCGTGAAAGAGCTCCGCCCCGCAGCAGATGCACCGGTACGTCCCGTTGTCCTTGGCATCCCAATACTTTCCGGTGAAAGCCGGCTCCGTGCCCTTTTCGCGGGTGACGTGATACTGCTCGGGCGTGAGCTGCGCCTCCCACTCGGCTTCGGTCTTCCGCACCTTCTCGGCCATTTCGGAGATTTCCTTTCCATTCAGTATGGATACCCATTCACCTTAGGGATTCAGAATAAGACAAAAACAATTTTCAAAAAAGTGTGCCACTGGCGGCCGGCAAGCCGGCGCCTCCATTGAGGAGCCGGCCGGCCGGGTGTTCTTCCATCCCGCCCGAAACCGCCCCGGCGGAAGTCCGGCGCTTCGCCCCTGAATGGCCTTCCCCCATCGGGCCGGGGGCCGCCGGGCTTGAGATCCTCCCCCGCTCCAAGTAAAAGGGGAGAGGTCCCGGCGGACGCCGGGAACCCCGCGCCCCCCCAACCCCCCATCCCACCGAACCACCGAGGAAAGACCGTGACGACCGACGAGCTGGCCTACCTGACCGTGACCGAGCTGGCCTCCCGCATCCGCAAAGGGGAGCTTTCCCCCGTGGAGATCACCGAGGCCTGTCTGTCCCGGATCGAGGCCCACGACGACAAGCTGAACGCCTTCATCACCGTCACCGCCAACGAAGCCCGCGAGGCCGCGAAACGGGCGGAGAAGGAAATCCGCGGGGGCCGCGACCGGGGGACGTTCCACGGCATCCCCATCGCCCTGAAGGACCTCATCGAGGTCGAGGGCGTCCGGATGACGGCGGGATCGAAGATCCTGGAGAGCCACGTCGCACCGCGCACGGCGACCGTGGCTCGGCGGCTCGAAGAAGCGGGGGCCGTGCTCCTCGGCAAGACCAACTTGCAGGAGTTCGCCCGGGGGCCGACGGGCGTGGACTCGCATTTCGGCGCCTCCTCCAACCCCTGGGACGTGACGCGCATCACGGGGGGGTCGAGCAGCGGCTCGGGCGGGGCCGTCGCGGGGGGGCTGGCCCCCGCGGCGTTGGGCTCCGACACGGGGGGCTCGGTCCGCATCCCGGCGGCCCTTTGCGGGATCGTCGGCATCCGCCCGACCTACGGCCGGGTCAGCCGGTGGGGCGCGGTCCCCCTGGGGACCACGTACGACACGATCGGACCCATGACCCGGTCCGTCGAGGACGCGGCCCGGATGCTCTCGGTCATCGCCGGCCGCGACCCCCTGGACCCCTCCACGGAAAACGAGCCGGTTTCGGACTACGCGGAATCCGCCGAAGCCGGCCGGAACCGGGACCTGAAGGGCCTCCGCCTCGGCGTACCCGTGAACTATTTCTTTCCGGGATTCGACGTCGAATTGGAAGGCCTGGTCCGGGAGGCGATCCGGGTCCTCGAAGGACTCGGGGCGGAGGTGCGCGAGGTGGAGATCCCCTTCGCCGAATACAGCGCCTCGACCTATCTGGGCGTGAACGGACCCGACGCGGGCCTTTATCATCTGCCCACCCTGAAGTCGCGCAAGAAAGACTACATGAGACTGACGGCGGAGTTCTTCGAGCTGGGCCTGTTCGTTCCCGGCTGGCGGCATCTCCAGGGACAAAAGGCGCGGACTCTGTTCATGCGGCAGACCGCGGAGTTGTTCCGGGGGGTGGACGCCGTCGTGACGCCGGCGGTCCCCGTTCCGGCGCCCCCCATCGAGGACTCGGACGACTGGCGGGCCGTCATCCACTGCACCCTGCCGCACGGCGGGGTGGGGATCCCGGCCCTGTCGACGCCTTGCGGATTCACGCGGGCCGGGCTCCCGGCGGGCTTGCAGATCGCCGGCCGGTGGTGGGAGGAGGAGATCCTGTTCCGGATCGCCGCGGCCTATGAAGCCGCAACCGATTGGCGCGCCCGCAGACCCGGTTTCGAGAACTCCCCGAAACCGAATCACGTCGTGAACCCGAAAGCCCCGCAGGCGGCCAAACCGACCGAGCCGGCGGAGAAGGCCATGAGCCGGGAATCCGTCCGGGAATGGGCGGAGTCGATGGGACTGTCGGCGCCGGAAGACGAGCTGGACGCCCTGACGGCCCGGGTCGGCCGGATGTTCCGCTCCTTGGGCCGCCTGGATGAGCTTCCGCTGGATGACGTGGAGCCCAGCGTCATCTTCCGCGCGCCCGCCCGGGGCGAAGACCCGGTTTGAAGAGAACCTTGGGAGGACATTTTGAAAATTGTCCCCCCACACCCCCCGCCAAAACGTTGATTTCGCGATGGCGTGGGGGGGGGGGGGGGGGGGCCCCCCGCCCCGGGGGCGGGGGGGGGGGGGGGGCGTGCGTGCGTGCGTGCGTGCGTGCGTGCGTGCGTGCGTGCGGGCGTGCGGGCGG
>JASLXW010000457.1:0-294 GCA_030740135.1 Nitrospinota bacterium | reverse complement strand
TACGCCGGGTTTTCAATACAACTGGGGGTGTAATTTTTCAAATTTCCCCCCCAAACCCCCCCAAAAAAATTTTCTTTGGGGGTGGGGGGGCGGCCGTGGGGGCCCCCACGCCATCGCAGGCTTGATGGGATTCCTCTTCTCACCGGAAGACCCTGCCCACAAACCGCGCCAGGGCCTCGGCGGCGCGATAGGGGATCTCCTCGACGGCGGTCGGGGAAACGACGCCGGCCCCTCCGGTGGCCACGGCAAGCACCCGGACCCCGCCCAGCACCGTCCCCGTCCGGCCTTCCTCCA
>JASLXW010000456.1 GCA_030740135.1 Nitrospinota bacterium | reverse complement strand
CTCCTCTCTCTCTGTTGGCCCCTGGAACTCTACTCCCTACCCAAGGAGATGTCTCACATCTATCTGAACCTATACACGGACCTTGGCGGGCTTGAGGGGAAAAATCCCCTTGTGGTAAGATTCGGTGGATTTGAATCCTTATCCTGAAGAAAACCCGCACTCCGAATTCTTTGTGCGTCTGTGTTTCGGGGTTCATGCGCTTGAACCGGCGCATTCCATTCAGGTCAGCCCCCTTTTGATATTTCAACTCGCAACCAGTTTCATTTCAGGGGGTGATCCCGGAGCCAATATAGGATCCGCGCGCTGATCCGCCGGTCCGGAGATGAATGCAAGGGAATCCTGACCTATTTCGGGGACATAAAAACTTGAGTCGATCGAACCGGAAGCCCTTGACTCACAGCATAATAAGCATAAGAATAATGAATTCAAAATTATTGTGGCCGCATTCACCAGGGAGGTCAAGATGGCCAAAGAATCGATTAGCAACATTATCAAGAAGCAGCTTTCCGATATAGGAAATCAAATCCGTGTACATGAAAAGGCGCTCAAGGCGCTGAAACAGCAGGAGAAAAACATCAAGGAAGCCGCCCGGCTGCTGGGCGGAAAGGCCGCGCCGACCCGAGGCCGGCCCCCGGCGGGTCGCAAGCCGAAAGCCGGGGCCTCGGGCCGGACCGTGACCCGAAGGGGACGCCGGAGAACCAATTGGGACGCCATCGCCAAGGCCCTTCCATCCACCTTTACCATGGATGAGCTGGCCAAAACCTCGGGTGCGCGGGGGAAGAGCCGCGCCTACCTTCACCAAATCATCAATCGATGGAAAAAGGCCGGGGTGATTAAATCCACGGGAAGAGCCAAGTACCAGCGGGTGTAGCCTGTATCATTCGATTCGGGCGGACTGAGCGCCACCCGGGGTGATTGCGCGGGGCGCCACTCGAGATGTCGTGGTGTCCCCGCAATCCCTCGATTTTCCCAAGTCCCTTATCTCCTTTTCAACGGGATTCACGCCGACGGTTGAACAGGTGGAATCCCTTCCTTCGCTTTCGACAGCAGACCGCCTGTGCGTCGGCGCGCGTTCCGCCCGACGGGCGAAATCTTCGAACCTTGGGAGAACCGTCTCACCCTTGGAGCTGCGATGGCAGAGAGCGCCGGCGGAGATCCTTTACGGAAAAGGTTCGGCCGAATTCCTCAAGGGCGTCCGCCGGAGCCGGACGGCGCTGATCGCCGATCACGCCCTGCTTCCCTTCGGCCCGCTCGGACAGATCAACGACTGGTTGCGGGCCAATGGGCGCCCCTTGACCCGGATCGAGTTTCACGCCCGACCCCAAGAACCTTCCATCCGCACGGCGGCGGAGGCCGCCGAACGGCTTCGGGATTTCGAGCCGGACCTGGTGGTGGCCGTGGGCGGCGGATCAACCCTCGAGCTGGCCAAGGCGGCCTGGTCCCTTTATGAACACCCGCACCTCGACGCCCACGCGCTTGTGCGGACCCCGGCCCTCCCGGCGCTCCGGCGCCGGGCGCGATTGATCGCCCTGCCCGCCACCGCCGGGTCGGGGGCCGAAGTCACGCCCACGCTGGGGCTTTTTGAGGAAGGGCGGTTTCGCGAGCTGCGCGTGCCGTCTCTGATTCCGGACCGGGCGATTCTCGACCCGGGCTTGTTGGCCGGGCTGCCGCGCGAGGTCGCCGCCGCGGCTCGTTTCGACGCCCTCGCGCACGCGGTCGAATCCTGTTTCTCGAACCTTCCCGGACCGATGACCGACGTTCACGCCCGGGCCGCGCTTCCTTTGCTGCTGAACGGGCCGGATTCGGCCTTCGCCGACGCGGACGGGCGCGAATCCCTGTTGTACGCATCCAGCATGGCCGGTCTCGCGGCGGGCAACAAACACCTGGGTCTGGCGCACGCGGCGGCGAACGCGCTGTGCGCCCATCATCCCCTCCCCCACGGGGAGGCGCTCGCCCTGGTCCTGCCGGAGGTCATCCGATTCAACGCGAAATCGGCGGGAAAGCGGGCCGGCGCCCTGGCCCGGGCGGTGAACCTCGAAGGGGCGGAGGCGCTCGCCGATCGCGTCGAGGCGTTTCGGCTGGAGATCGGCCTCTGCGGTGAGCTGCCTTCGGCCGGGCCGTACCCGGAACGATGCTCGATTCAGCCGGAAGCGTTCGTCCGGGACGTTTTGACGTCCGTCCACCTGCCGACCAATCCGCGGCTTGTCACGGAGTCCGACGTCCATCGTTTATTGGAGAAGATCCGGCCGCGCCGTTGAATCCGGACAAATTCCGGCTCAGAATTCGAGGAGCGGGATTCATTGCCCCGGACAACGTCCCCCATACGGAGACCGTCCCTTGACGCACATTATGGAAATGCGGGTCCCCTGGCACGACACGGACAGCGCCAACATCGTCCATCACGCCAACTATTTCCACTGGACGGAACAGGCGGAGATCGAGTTGATCCGCAAATCGGGGAAATCCCGAAAGCAAATTGGCGAAGAGACCGGCACGATGCTGCCGCGGCTCCACGTGGAGTGCGATCATTTCTCGCCGGCTTATGAAGACGACCTCATCGAGGTCAGAACGAAGGTTCTCAAACTGACCGAAAAGAGCTTCCATTTTCACCACGAGATCCACCGGCCGGCGGACGGAACGCACCTCGCGACGGTAGAGATGGTTATCTGCTGCGCCAAGATCCTGGAGGACGGGACGATGCGCGTCCACATCATTCCGGATGTGATGGCCGCCGAGCTGAGGAAGTATCTGGCGCCCGAGGCGCCCGGCGGGGACAGCGAGTAGCGCCCATTCCTTGCAAAGAGAAGAGGCGCGCTTTCTTTCATTCCGCCTACTGGTAATTTCACGAGTTTTGTGTAGAAGTCCAGAGAGGGTTTTTCTCCCACTGGGTGTTAAGTCGGTGGAACACGCTGTAGGCGATGCGTTCCAGGGACTCGTTGTTGTTCATGACGGTCATGGGTCTGGTTCTTCGCCTCACCTCCCGAAAGACTCGCTCAATGGGGTTTATCGTGCGCAGGGTGGCCCGAAGGGCAGGGGGTTCTTGGAAGTGGGCCAACAACGCCTCCAGGTCGCTCTCGATGCACTGCACCGCCTTGGGTTCATCGCCCCGCCAGCGCTCGGCCCAGCGCCAAAAGGCGGCGATTGCCGTCCGGCGGCTGTGGGCCTCGTAGATCCTTTGCGCGCCCGACACCACCGCCTTGCGGTTGCGCTTGCGGACCTTGTTGACGACGTTTTGCATCTTGTGAAACCAGCACCGCTGATGGGGCGTGAAGGGGTAG
>JASLXW010000455.1 GCA_030740135.1 Nitrospinota bacterium | reverse complement strand
CCTCTCTCTCTGTTGGCCCCCGGAACTCTACTCCCTACCCAAGGAGATGTCTCACATCTATCTGAACCTATACAACCCCTGTCAAGCCGGGCCCGCCATCGGGGCGTCCGAACCCGGCCGGGAACACCCGGCTCCTTATTCCTTTGAGAGAAATCCTTTATAGCTTTTCGGAACGTTATCGATAAAGCGATCTTCGATCGCGTAAACGCGCGGCTCATCGCCCCGGCGCACGTAAGCCTTTTTCTCCTTGGCGTTGCGGACAAAGCGAAGGGTGGGAAGTTTCTTTCCGTCCTTGAGAAAAACGTCCACCACCAGGTCAGGTTTGGAGAAGTCCGGCTTTTTCTCTTTGACGATCTCTTCAAACTCCAGGAAGTTAATCTCGTTGAGGATGAAATCCAGCTTGTCCCCGACGGCGATCTCGTCCAGGGGCTTCATCATGCGCCAGCGCCGCCCCTCTTTGACCAGCTCGACCGCGCCGTCCGGATAACCGAACCCCAACTTGGCCACCTTGTTGTAGGGAAACTTCAGGGCCTTTCGCTCCTGCAAATCCCAAACGCCTTTGGAGACCCGGTCCACGGTGTCCCGAGTCAGGAGAAAGACCGTCCCGTCATCCGTTCTGCGGGCGTACCACCGCTCCTGGTCTTCTTTGTCTTTCTGGGTGGGGTCGGAAGGGCCCTGCCGCCCGATCGTGAAACGCAGGGGCTTTTCCTTTCCCTTGATGTGGAGGGCGACCTTTCGGGTGGTCCGGTCGACGAGGGTCGCATTGGGCTGCTTGGCGGGGTCAGCGAAAAATTCCGCGATCTTGGCGTACTTGATATCCCAGAGCATATCACTGATGCGACGGTCGTTCCCGGCCAGCTTGAGGCCGTCTCCCTCGACCTCCCATTCGTCTTTCTTTCCATCCGTTTGCCGGATCGTGACCTTTCCCTGCGGGCTCTCCAATTCGATCCTGACCACCGCCTCTTTCTCGAACTCGATGATCCGCCGGTTTCTGGCCGCGAGCGGTTTCTTCGGAAGATCCTCCACGCTGAAGCGCTCGAGCTGAAAGATGGGGCCCCTGTCCTCTTGGCGGGCATAATAGTTCTTGGACTTTTCCTCCTGACTCCCGATGAGAAACACGTCGGGGTTCTTCCCCCCGGCCTCGGCCAAGGTGAGACGGACTTTGGGCGACGCCAGGCCGAACCGTTTCAGGTCGTCCGCCGTCGGGTTCTCGACGATGA
Organism: Nitrospinota bacterium; assembly: GCA_030740135.1. The sequence goes on along the minus strand of JASLXW010000455.1, from coordinate 2,067 downwards.
ATTTCTGGGCCTTGCCGTCGAGGATGAGCCCCAGGGCGTAGTTGACGCCCTCGATGTTCCCCCGGGCTTTGATCGGCTCGACCAGCGCCCACTTGCCCTTCTCATTCTTCTTCAGGACGAAACGGCCCCCGTCGCGCTCGAAAGTGATCTGTGCGATCTTGTTCCGGGGACGCCGCAGAAGGGTCTTGTCCCGAACCGCATGCAGGGTCTTCTCAAACGGGCTTCGGGCGCGGGTGGAAAGCAGATAGACCGTCTTTGAGCCGTCTATCGCCATGTAGACCCCCTCTCCCGAGGGGGACGTCTGGCCGAAGAGGATCCTCCCCTTCCCGCCGCCTTCCAATTCATACCGGACAGTCAGTTGAGGCGGCTTCAAACCAAAGGCGGCGAGGTCCTTGGCGGCGTCCGTGATCACCCGGTTGCGTATCATCCCCTCCAATCCGGAGAGGATATCCCGAACGGCGCCCTTGTCCGCCCTGAGCGCGAGCGGCTTCGTGAGCCGCCACACGCCGTCCTTCTTGACCAGAGAGAATTCCGCGTCCCGCTTGTCCTGGGGCTTCGCACGAAGCAGGTCGAACGCCACGACCTTCTTGGGGTCGATCTTGACGACCTTGGCCTTCTCCTCCTCGGCCTTTTTTCGCTCCTCTCCGGCCTTGCTCAGCCAGAAGTAGGCGACGACCAACGCCGCCAGAACGAGCGCCAGAATCGAAGTGAGGCGGGTGTTCAATGCTTCTTCCTCCTCCGCAGGTAGACAGTGAACCCGGAGAGCAGGACCAGTCCCGGCAGAACGATCACCGGAAGGAAGAAGATGGCGCGGGACTGGGCCGCCGACATGAAGATCGGACCGCTCCCCTGGCGCGACCTGGGGCGGATGGAGATGAGGTCTTCCTGCTGGGCCAGCCAGCTCAGGCTGTTCAGGAACAGGTCCCGGTTCCCCGCGGCCCCGAGGACCTGATTGCTGGCGAACCGGGAGTTGCCGAACACAATGAGCCGGGCGCTCCGGCCGAGCTCTCCTTCAGAAGGGTTCGCCTCTTTCGTTTCCACCGTGATGATGGCGCCCACCGGGACGGGGCCCTTCGAATCCTTTTTTTCGTCCAGCTCGGCTTCGCCCTTGGCCAGCGTTTCCAGGTCCGTCTCGGCCCAGCTTCCCGGACTCGTCAGGGCGAGGACTTGGGCCTTAACCTTCCTCGGCGGCTTGCCCGCCTTGGCCACCCGGACCGAGCGGGCCAGGGGGAAGAAGGAGGCGGCGTTGAAGCCTTCCGTGATCTTGTGCTTGGCGTACTGGGTGATCACCGGCGTCAACTCATTGGCGCCGAACAGGCGGCTCATCCGGTCCACGATCATGTCTTTGGGCAGGGTGACGCCGAATTCCTTCAGGAACCCTTCCAGCTTGGAATCCGTCTGCGGATCGATGAGAAACATGACGCTTCCCGACCGTTTCCGGATGTAATCGGCCAGCATTTTCCGCTCGGCCTCGAAGATGGGCTTCTGGGGGCCGGCGATGATGACGACCGAGGCGTCCTTGGGGACTTCCTTGGCCCGAAGGAGAACGAGGTCCTTGACCAGGAGGTTTTCCAGCTCGATGGCCCGCTTGGCCTGGGAGAACCCTTCCTTTTTCGCGTCGCTGATGTCGGCCTCGCCGTGCCCTTTCAGGAAGTACACGGTCTTCTTGGACGTGCGGGTGACTTTGAGGATGGCGTTGGCGATCTGCTGCTCGCTGGGGATTTCCACCTTCTGGCGGTTCTCACCCGACTCGACCACCAGGGTCCCGTAGGCCCGGACATCGAACTTCTTCGCCAGGAGGGGACTCTTGTCCTGGTCGATCAAGTCGTATTTCAGGCGATCCGTCTCGTAGGTGTATAGGTCCAGAAGATCCTGGTATCCCTTCCGGGCGCTGTCCCGGACAAACGCGGTGACCTGAACCTTTTTATCCCCCTTCGCCAGGCCTTTGAGAATCTGGACGGTTTGGGCGGACAGAGAGTTGAGCCGATCGCCGGTGACATCGAACTGTTTGTAGTGGCTGTAAGAAAGGGTCTCGACAATGATGGCGATGGCGAAGGCCACCACGAT
>JASLXW010000454.1 GCA_030740135.1 Nitrospinota bacterium | reverse complement strand
AAACAAATAAGAAAACAATGGTACCCTCCTCCTGGAAAGGGCCTTCGCGGAGCTGGTGGAAAATAGAAACGCTTTTGTTATTATGGCCCCTTACTTTGGTAAGGGGAGGGGGGGAGAGGGGGGGCAGGCCGGCCGGGTTCCCATCCGGCGGCCCACGCCGCGTTGTTACAAATCAGGCAACCGGGTCTGCAACCGAGCCTTCCTGAATACGAGATTTCCGGAAGCGTCCGGGAATGATCCGGACCCCCCTTTCAAAAGGGAAAACCGGCCTGATAACATCTCCGGATTGAGCGACTTCTCGCCGCAAGGGTTTTCTCTTGCAAAGGGAGATTTTGAATTGGCCGAGTCCTCCGATAAGACGAAAAACATCCGGGAAGATTTTCGGGAGTACCTTTTCCCATGTATTCGTCCGTTTTATGAAGAACCCCTTGTGATCGAGCGGGGCCGGGGCGCCACGGTCGTGGACTCGGAGGGACGCGAGTATCTGGATTTCTTCGGGGGAATCCTCACCACGGCCGTCGGCCACTGCCACCCCAAGGTCAAGGAACGCACGGTCGATCAGATCAGCAAGCTCCAGCACGTCTCGAATTCCTATCTCACCGAGCCGGCCGTGTCGCTGGCGAAAAAACTTGCGGAGATCACGCCCGGGCGGCTACAGAAGACCTTCTTCACCAACAGCGGCAGCGAGGCGGACGAGACCGCCGTCCTGGCGGCGCGCTGCTACACGGGGTCTTACGAAGTGGTGGCCATGCGCCACGGCTACAGCGGGCGAACCACCCTCGCCATGTCCATGATTGGCGATTCGCAGTACCGGCTTCCCGGGGCGGGCCTCGGGGCGGGCGTCGTTCACGTGGCCAACCCCTACTGCTATCGCTGTCCTTATGGACTGACGTATCCGGGCTGCGATCTGCATTGCGCCCGTGACGTGGAAGAGGTCATCCGCACATCGACGATAGGGACCATCGCGGCTTTCATCGCCGAGCCCATCCAGGGGGTCGGGGGTTTCATCGTTCCGCCCAAAGAATACTTCCAGATAGTCGCCGAAATCGTTCGGAGGTACGGGGGCGTCTTCATCTCCGATGAGGTCCAGACCGGCTTCGGCCGGACGGGCGGGAAGATGTTCGGCATTGAGCACTACGGCGTAGAGCCGGAAGTCATGACCTTCGCCAAGGCGTTGGGCAACGGGATGCCGATCGGGGCGACCATCGCGGTCCCGGAGGTGGCCGACGGCGTCAAGGGGCGCTCCGTTTCCACTTTCGGCGGGAATCCCGTTTCCACCGAGACGGCGCGGGCGGTTCTCGACGTCATCATCAGCGAAGGGTTGGTTCACAACGCGCAGAAGGTCGGGGCCCTCATCCGCGAGCGACTGGAAGGCCTGAAGGAAAAATTCTCCGTCATCGGCGACGTTCGGGGGATGGGACTGATGCAGGGCATGGAACTGGTGGAAGAAGGGAAAAAGCCCGCGCCGCGGGCCGTGAACCGGCTCTTCGAGGAAACGCGCAGGCGGGGGCTGCTGATCGGCAAAGGCGGCACGTACGGAAACTTCATTCGCCTCACCCCGCCCCTCAACATCCATCCATCCGACGCGGAGACGGCCGTGGAGATTCTGGAGGCTTCTATGGAGGCGGTCGTGGTGGGTTGAGGAGCGGGTGGACGCGCGGAGACGGCCGGATTTGTCCATCCGGGGGATTGACCCGGAGAAGTGGCATCCCCCCTTGCGGGTGGATGGAGTTCCGGTCTTTACGATGCGGAAGCGAGGACCTTCTGGGCCGTGATGGGAAGGTCCCGAATTCGGACGCCGGCGGCGTGATAGACCGCGTTGGCGACGGCCGCCGCGGCGGGATCGATGGGGGCCTCCGAAGCGCCCTTGGCCCCATAGGGCCCCAGGGGGTCGTTCGATTCAATCAGGATCGAATGCAAATGGCCTGTGTTCTCCGCCTTGGGGAGCACATAGTCGGCCAGATTGCCGTTCACGGCCTGGCCCTGGGAGAAGGAAATCCCCTCCGTCAGCGCATAGCCCAGCCCCTGGACCAAAGCGCCTTGAACCTGCCCTTCCGCCAGGAGCGGGTTGAGGACAAATCCCACGTCGTCGGCCACCCAGACCCCCAATAGGCTGATTTCACCGGTCTCCATGTCCACCTCGACTTCCACGGCCATGGCGGTGAACTCATAGGAAGGCGCGAAGTTTCCGTACAATTCCTTGTCCAGGACAAAATCGCTGGGGGGGTCATAGGCGCCCCGGCCCACCACGGGTTGGCCGTTCTTGCGGAAAAGGTGAGATTCGGCGGCCTCTCCTATCGAGAGTTTCCGCTCCGGCGCGTTTCGGATGAAAACGAATCCATCTCTGAGGTCCAGGTCGTCGGGCCGCGTTTCCAGCCGGTCGGCGGCCGCTTCCAGGAGCTGGCGCCGCGCGTCCCGCGCCGCCAAACGCGCGGCGTTCCCCCCGATGACCGTGAGGCGGCTCGCGTAAGCGCCGAAGCTCAAAGGGCTGTGGTCGGTGTCGGCGGATGAGAGGGTGACGTCTCTCATGGGCAGGTTCAACTCCTCCGCCACAATCTGGGCCAGAACCGTTTTGGCCCCCTGACCGATATCGCCTTCGCCGTAGACGATGTGCGCCGCCCCCTCGGCGTTGATTTTCACTTCCATGTACGAGCCGTCCCAATCGCCGTAGATGCGTGCGCCGCTGGTGTGGATGGCCGCGGCCAGACCGACGCCCCTTCGTTTGACTCCCCCGCCCCGTTTTGCCCGCTTGGCCTTCCAACCGCACTGCCCCATCACCTCCTGAATGCACTGTTTCAAGGCGCAGGATTCGAGCTTCCAGCCGTGGACGGTTGTGTCTCCGGCCCGCACGGCGTTTTCGAGCCGGAGCTCCGCCGCGTCCATGTCGATGGCGTCGGCCAGCAGGTCGATGTGCTGCTCCACCGCGAATCCCACCTGCGGATTTCCATACCCCCGGAAGGCGCCCTTGGGGATGGAGTGCGTATAGGCCAGGCGGCCTTCCGTGCGGATGTTCTTCATCCGGTAATGGTTGTCCATCCGCATGGTTCCGGCCGCCAGGATGCCGAGGGCCTCCCCCACGAAGGCGCCGGCATCGGCCAAGGCGTGACATTCCTTGGCGGTGATCACGCCGTCCTTTCGGACGCCCATCCTGAGGGTGATCGCCATCGGGACCCGCGGCCGTCCCGCCTGAAATTCCTCGGGCCGGGTGTTGAGCAGCTTCACGGGGGCTCCGGTCTTTTGTGAAAGAAGCGCGGCGATCATGGGCAGGGGCTCGTCCCGTTTTCCCCCG
>JASLXW010000453.1 GCA_030740135.1 Nitrospinota bacterium | reverse complement strand
CCGTGTCGATGGGGCCCTGGTCCACGTCCTCCGAACTGAGCCCCAAGACCTCGGCCGCGATCTGGGCGTACACGGTCCTGGACCCTTGCCCGTACTCGGACTCCCCCGTAACGATGAACGCGCGCCCGTCCTCTCGCAGCGTGAGGGTGGCGACCGAGCCTGAAAATCTCTCCGTTTGGCGGTCGTCGGATTCGTGGATCATGCAGGCCATTCCGAAGCCCCGAAGACTCTCGCCGCCCGAAGAGGTCCGGTTCGTTCCGGCCATAGGAGTTCGATGAGACCAACCCGAACCATTCGCCACCGATTCGATGGCCTCCGAAAGTCCGCAGCTCATGACCTTCCAGCCATGAACCGTTGTGTCCCCGGCTTGGGTTGCGTTGCGCAGCCGGAGCTCGGCGGGGTCGATGCCGAGGGCGTCGGCGATCCCTTCCAACTCGGATTCGAACGCGAAGGTCATCTGGGGATTCCCGTAACCGCGATAAGCGCCGATGGGCGTCTTGTTGGTGTAGACCATTGAGGCGTCGGTCTCGATCGCCCCGATGCGGTACAGGCTGTCGCTGCGCGCCGAGAGGAGGATGAGCATGGGGGCCGCCGTGTGGATGTACGCGCCGCAGTCGCCGACGAAGCGGGTCCTGCGTCCGAGGAGCTTCCCGTCGTCCCGGACGGCCGTCTGGACCTCGATGACCGTGGATACCCGGGGTCTTCCGGCCGTGAACTCCTCCTCCCCGGAGTTGGCGAGGCGGACCGGCGCGCCCGCCTTTCGCGCCAACAGAGCCGTGATGGCGTGGAGTGGCTGGAAGGAGATCTTCCCGCCGAAGGCGCCTCCCACGGTCGTTCCGATGACCCGGACCTTGCTCAGGGGTATTCCGAAGACATTGGACAACCCCTTTTGCAGACCCGAGGTGTACATGGAGGAGGCGTACGCGGTGAGCTTTCCGTGGGCGTCCCAAAACGCCACCACGCAGTTGGGCTCCAGGTAGCCCTGGTGGACGATCTTCGTTTCATACCGGTTCTCGAAGACGTGGTCCGCCTTTGCGAAGGCCCCTTCCACGTCCCCCTTGCGGATCTCGATCCGGACGCCGACGTTCCGGGCGGGGTCGTGGGTCAGGGGGTGAACCGGGGGGCGGATCTCCTCTTCGTGGATTCGGGGCGCGCCTTCCTCCAGGGCCTCCTCGGCCGCAAAAACGGCGGGGAGCTCTTCCCAGTCGATCCGGATGAGGTCGAGCGCCCGCGCCGCCGTCTCCAGATCCTCGGCCGCGACGGCGGCCACCTCGTCGCCGACGAACCGGACGCGATCCCGGGCCAGAACGAAGTCGTCCTTGACCAGGCTTCCCAACCGGATTCCCGGGACGTCCCGCCCCGTCACCACGGCGCGGACCCCCGGCAGCCTTTCCGCCTCCGAGGCGTCCAATCTCGTGATGCGCGCGTGAGGGAACGGACTCCTCAGCAGCAGGCCGTGCAGCATCCCAGGGAGCTGGACGTCCGTGCTGTATGCGGCGGCGCCCGTGACCTTCTCGCGGGCGTCCACGCGAGGCAGCGGTTTGCCGACCACGCTGAGCGTGTTCATTCTTCTCCACCCCCCTGTTTAGAAGGATCCTCCCGGCCGAAGGCCTCGGTGACCGCCTGCTCCGCGATGACCCGGATGATTTCCCGCTTGTAGCCCGCTTGCGAATGAACATCGGAATAGATCTTCACTTCCCGGGAGGCGGCGCGCGCCGCTTCGGCGATTCCATCATGGTCGGCGGCCTTCAGACCGCACAGAAGTTTTTCGCCGGCGGGAGCGCGCAGGGGCACGGAGGCCACGCCGCCGATCACGATCTTCGCCTCTCGGCAGACCGTTTCCGCCTCATCCAGCTCCAGGGTCACGGCCATCCCGACCAGCGGATACGCAATCGTGTCTTTGGGGCAGTACTTGATATAAACCCCCCGACGGGAAAGAGACGCCGCGGGGATCAAGACCTCCAGGACGAGCTCGCCCGGACGGAGGGAGAGGGGGGCGTTTCCGTCCCCGGTGAAGAGCGACTCGATCGGACTAACGTCCTCACCTTTCGCTCCCCCCACGCGGATTTGGGCGTCGAGGGCGATAAGGGCTGGAACGGTGTCGGACGCGTGAAGGGCGTAACAGTCGTCCCCGCGCAGGACGACATAACACTCCTCGCCCCCTTCCTTGAGGCAGGGAGGGCGGGACTCTCGCCAAAACTGAGACTGGTTATAGTGCCAGCAGCGGGTGTCCAGGCAGAGGTTTCCCCCGAGCGTGCCGAGATTGCGGATCTGGATCGATCCCACCTGACCGGCGGCGTGGGCGAGGACGGGACAGAGCCGGCGGATGAGCGGGGAGCGCTCCACCTCCCGGAGCGTCGCCATCGCCCCGATCCGCAGGCCCGATTCGGCGTCTCCCGCAACGTGGCTCAGACCCGGAAGCCCCTGAAGGTCCACCAGGTATCGGGGCGAATGAAGCCGCTGGTTCAATGCGGCCATGAGGTCCGAGCCGCCCGCCAGCACCCGGGCGTCGCCCGGATTCGCGCTCAGGAATTCCGCGGCCTCGGCGACCGTGGACGGACGGACGACCTCGAAGGGAAAACGGAACATCTCAGCCCCTCAGTTTCGCGGCGGCGTCCACGACGGCGTCCACGATCATCCGGTAGCCCGTGCACCGGCAGAGGTTTCCGGCCAGGGCGGCTTCCACCGCCGCACGGGTGGGAGACGGATCTTCGTCCAGCAGGGCCTTGGCCGTGAGGATGATCCCCGGCGTGCAGTACCCGCACTGCACCGCGCCGTGTGCGATGAAGGCCTCCTGCAAGGGGTGAAGCCCCTCCCCTTCGGCCAGGCCTTCGATGGTCAGGACCTCTTTGCCGTCCCCCCGGACGGCCAGGTAGAGACAGGCGTTCACCACCCGGCCCTCCACGAGGACCGAGCACGAACCGCATTCCCCGTTTCCACACCCTTCTTTGACACCCGTCAGGTGGAACGACCCCCGGAGCACTTCCAGCAGGGAGTGGTGGGGCGGGACGAGGGCGCGCCTCGGTTGCCCGTTGACCCGCATCTCGATGGTGCGCAAAGGAATCGCAGTGACCGTTGCCGCGTGGCTCATTTCCGCTCTTTTCCTTTTTCTTCCGCAGATGTTCAGGTTAAGATCCCGCGAAAACACGACGCCGACCATGATCCAGATCAACCTTCTGGAGTTATCTCAAGGCCCCAAGAGGGTGTCTAAGGGCCATGGGAGTTAAGAAGTGGGCAAGATGCTCGCCCACCCATTTGCAAACGGTCCCATTGCTCGGTAGGCCGGGCTTCCAT
>JASLXW010000452.1 GCA_030740135.1 Nitrospinota bacterium | reverse complement strand
CGGGTCGAAACACCTTCTCGGCCGAAGCGACATCCTTCAAGCGGTAATTGAAGAATGGGCGAGCATCTAGTTGACTCCTTGACATTTCTACGTCGCTTGATTAACATAACTTAAAAATCTACAGGGTCCAATTTTTCCATGAGCCTCATGGAGGCGCGATAGCGCATGAAGAACTATGGCATCGATCTCCTTCGGAACGTCGGCCTGACCGGCCACGGGGGAGTTGGAAAGACATCGCTTGCGGAGGCCATGCTTTTTGTTGCCGGTGCAACGAACCGGTTGGGACAGGTGGACAACGGGTCGTCGATTTTCGATTACGAGCCCGAGGAAATCAAGAGAAAGGTCAGCATCAATGCGATGCTTGGGTTTTGTGAGTGGAACAAGAGTAAAATCAATGTCATAGACACCCCTGGTTATTCCAACTTCGCGGCCGACGCCAAGGGTTGCATGGGCGTGATGGACGGCGCTGTGGTTGTGATCGACGCGGAAGAAGGCGTCCAGACCCAAACGGAGAAAGTCTGGAGATGGGCGGACGAGGCCGGGGTCAGACGGCTGGTCTTTTTCAACGGAATGAATCGGGAGCGGGCGGATTTCGCGGCGGCGCTTGCCAGCACGGGGGATTTGCCGGTGCCGAAGCCCGTGGCCGTGCAGCTGCCGATCGGGTCGGGCGCCGGGTTTCGCGGGGTGGTGGATGTCATCCGTGAGACGGCGCACCTGTTCGCGGCGGACGGCAGCGGTAAGATGGAGAAGTCCGAGATCCCCGAAGACCTCGCGGACGCCGTTTCCGAGGCCCGTGAGCAACTCATGGAGGCTGCGGCCGAAGGGGAGGACGATCTCCTGGAGAAGTACCTGGAAACCGGAGAGCTGAGCACCGAGGAGATTATCACGGGCCTCGCCGCGGGAGTCCGGGAAAACCGGGTGGCGCCCGCCCTTTGCGGCGCGGCCGACAAAGTGATCGGCATCCAACCCCTTCTCGCCGTCGTCACCGAGATGCTCCCCTCGCCGGTCGACCGGCCGGCCATGGGCGCGAAGGACCAGAATGGCGGAGAGGCCGTCGCCGTTGAGGCCGATGAGAACGGCCCGCTCCTCGCTCAAGTTTTCAAGACCGTGTCGGACCCCTATGCGGGGAGACTGACTTTCTTCCGCGTTTTCTCGGGAACACTGAGCTCGGATTCCAACGTCATGAACGGGAGCCAGGAGGAGCGGGAGCGCATCGGGCAGCTTTACTGCGTCCAGGGGAAAGAGCAGATTTCAGTGGAATCCTTGTCGGCGGGGGATCTGGGCGCGGTCGCCAAGCTCAAGGTGACCAAGACGGGTGACACCCTTCGCGACGAGAAATCCAGCATCCTGTTCGACCCTATTGGTTTTCCAAATCCCGCCATTTCCTTCGCCGTGGTTCCCAAGGCCAAGGGGGATGAAGAAAAGGTCAGCACCTCCATTCAACGCCTCATGGAGGAAGACCCGACCCTGAAGCTGTCCCGGGATCCGCAGACCAAAGAGATGATCCTGTCGGGCATCGGCGACCTGCATCTGGAAGTCGCCATGGAGAAGATGAAACGGAAATTCGGTGTGGAGGTCGAGTTCAACACCCCCCGGGTGCCTTACCAGGAGACGATCCGCAGCTCGGCCCAGGCCCAGGGAAAATACAAGAAACAGACAGGGGGGCGCGGACAGTACGGGGACACCTGGATCGAGATCAGCCCGACGGCCCGGGGGGGGGGCTTCGAATTCATCAACAAGATCGTCGGCGGGGCCATTCCCAAGCAGTACATCCCGGCCGTGGAAAAGGGAATTGTCGAGTCGATGGAGACCGGCCCGGTGGCGGGATATCCCGTGACGGACATACAGGTGAGGCTGTACGACGGAAGCTTCCACAATGTGGATTCCTCGGAGATGGCCTTCAAGATCGCGGGTTCCATGGGGTTCAAAAAGGCCTTCATGGACGCGAGGCCGGTCTTGCTCGAACCCATCACGAACATGGACATCTCCGTGCCGGGGGACATGGTCGGGGATGTCATCGGGGATCTGAACTCCCGCAGGGGAAAGGTGCTGGGCATGAAACCCATGGGCGCCACCCAGGTGATTCAGGCCCAAGTTCCCCTGGCCGAGGTCCTGACGTATGCCATCTCTTTACGGGCCCTCACGGCCGACCGCGGCAGCTTTACGATGGAGTTCTCCCATTACGAAGAGGTCCCGGCCCAGATGGCCGAGAAGGTGATCGCCGAATCCGAGGTCGGTGAAAAGGAAGAATGAGTTCGTGAAGAACATCAACCTGATGATTTCGAGGTTGCCCCTTCCGGCGGGTCCGGCGCTGGACTTCGGGGACATTGTTGCGGATGCGGGATATGAAGATGAGGCGGAAGCCCTCGACGAGCGGGGCGGGCCGCCCTTTTTTGTTCGCGGGAGCATCCTCCTGAGCTTCCTGGTTGCGGGAGTCATCCTGTTGGCGGGAGGCGCGTACTACACGCTGATTCGACCGTTGGACTTTTCCGGAATTCCGATTCCGGCGCCGGTGAAGCGCGCGGCTGTCGGGCCGAAGGAGAGGGCGGCCCCCGTCCCCGCCGTTCGGTCGCCGGCCCCGTCCCGGCCCATGGCCCGGATGAAGGATTCGACCCCCCCCCCGACCCGTCCCGTCTCGCCCGGCGCCTCACGGACCCTCGGAAGGCCTGGATCGCCGCCGCCCCCTTCTCCGGCGAAGAAGCCTTCTCCCGGGGTTCCGGCGGCCGCACTTGCGATGACCGGGACCGGCGACAAGGAACGAAAATCTCCGGTTGCCGGACCGCCGCCCGGTGAAGTGAAAATGGAGACCCCTAAACCGACGAAAAAGGCATCCATTGCGCCCGGGCCCGCCCCGGGATCGGCGAAACCCGCCCCGAAAACGGTGAAGCCCGCTCCGGAAGCAGTGAAATCCGCCCCGGTAACGGTAAAGCCCGCCCCGGCTCCGCCGCCCGAATCGGCCAAGCCGGTTGAAAAGGGCCTGAAGGTTGCAATGGATAAGGCCCGGCCCCTCGCGAAGGAGAAGGCGCGGATGACGGCCGGCGCGGCGAAGAAGGCGGATCGGGTCGTCGAAAAGAGGCGAGAGTCCTCCAAGCCCACGCGCGTCGCGAGGGCGCGAACCGGCCGGTATAGCATCCAGGTTGGAGCTTGCAAAACGGCGAAATGCGTCGAGGGCCTGAGTCGACGGCTCAAGAAGGCGGGTCTCGAGCCCATGACCGCCAAGTCAAAGAGCGGAAAGCTGACCTATGTCTGGACGGGGACCTATCCCACGTGGGCCGCGGTTATCGCGGAGTTGAAGA
>JASLXW010000451.1 GCA_030740135.1 Nitrospinota bacterium | reverse complement strand
AATCCAGTCCGAAAGCTGTACGAAAATCCTAACCCTCAAACTGCACCGGCTTTCAGGGGGGCAGGTCAGAATCCCCTGCAATCGCCTAGTCAACAGGTTTTGCAGGCCCTCACAGCCGGTGCTGATAGCCATCCACTATCTCGAAATCGAGCAAAAGAGCGGACCCCCGCCCCTCGGTTTGCTTTGCCGACAAGTCAACCCGTCAAGAAGAAAAGCCTGCTGCCTTCTGGGGAAGGCTCCGCCCACAGGTCCCTTCCAGGCCATGAACCGAAAGATGACCCCATCGAGGCCGCACGGGTAAACCCGGGGATCGAAGGCGGCACTGGCGGACAAGCCGCCAGTGGCACACCCTCTTGAAACATCGGGGCGAGGGAGGCGAGAGTCTCAGTCGTAAACCGTCTCGGAGTATTCGTGGCCGTCCACGATCGCCTCGATGACCGTCGGTCCATCTGCCGCGAACGCCCCGTGGACGGCTTCGCGAAGCTCTTCGGGTGACCGGGCCGCGACGCAGGGGACGCCGAAGTAGTGCGGGGGCGGCTCAACCGGCGCCCCCCTCCCCTTCCCTTCCCCTTGCCCTCCCGGGCCGAGGTCCACACCGTAAACTTCGAGACCCTTCCGCTCCTGCTTCACCCGGATAAGGGCCAGTTCACCGTCGTTGAGGACAACGAAGAGAACCCTCAGGCCGAGGCGGCGGGCCGTCGCCATCTCGCCGGCCATCATCTGAAAGCACCCGTCCCCCACGATGGCGAGGACTTCCCACTCCGGCCGGGCCAGCTTGGCGGCGAGGGCGGCGGGGATCGCGTACCCCATCGAAGACCAGCCGTTGGTGGAAAGGGTGGTGAAGGGCCTTCGGGCCGTCCACTGGGAAGCGACCTGGTGGAGGTGCCCGCCCACGTCGCAGACCATCAACCCGTCGTCCGGAAGCGCCTCCCGCAACACGTCGATGACCTCGTGGGGGCAAAACCCGTAACCCAAGGGTCTGAGATTCCGCTCAAGCCGCTCGCGGTTCTCCTTGATCTCATCTTCCGTCCAGGCCGTCTTTCCGGCGGGGAGGTCGCGCAGATACCGGAGCGACCCTTCCAGATCGCCGACCGCCTCCGCCTTCAAGTTGACCGACCTGTCCACGTCGGCGGCGCGGACGTCCACCGACGCCACGGGGACCCCGCCCCGGACCCAGTCCTCGTAATTGATCTCGATCACGTCGTAACCGACGCCGAGGATGAGGTCCGCCCGGTCGGAGAACCGCTTCACGTCTCTCCTCCGCGCGCGGCCGACGACGCCGGCGTTCAGGGGATGGTCATCGGGAAGATAACCCTTGGCCATCAGCGTCGTGACGAAGGGCAGGTTCCGCTCTTCGATGAAGGCCAACAGGTCGTCACGGGCGTTGGCGCGGGTGAGAGAGATCCCCAGGATGGCGAGGGGTCTTCGGGAACGCGCCAGGGCGTCCGCGACCCGGCGTAATTCCTCCGCCGAGGCCGGGGGGGCGCGCTCGGGCGCATCGAGGTCGGGGATCGGCTCCTCGGCCTCGGCTATCGCCACGTCCTCGGGGAACTCCAGATGAACAGGCCCCGGAGGCTCCGACAGGGCGATCCGGACGGCCCGGACCATCGTTTCGCCGACCTTCCCCTGCTCGATCCGGAAAGAAGCCTTGGTCAGCGGCGCGAACAGGGCGTGGTGGTCGATTCGCATCTGCACCCGGCGGTTCAGCAGACGCGTGTCCACCGTGCAGGTGAACGCGAGGATCGGCGCGGCGTCCAGAAGCCCGTTCCCGACCCCCGTCGCGAGGTTCGTCGCGCCCGGACCGAGGGTGGCGACGCAGACCCCCGGCGCGCCCGTGAGCCTGCCGGTGGCGTCGGCCATGAACCCGGCGCTCGACTCGTGGGCGGTGAGGACGTATTCGAGCGGGCTGTTCCGCAGGGCCTCCATGAGGGGGAGGGTCGGCCCGCTGGGAACGCCGAAGACACGCCGGACCCCGGCCCGTTCGAGAATGGCCGCGATCAGCTCCGAGTTATTCATTGGTATGGGGTGTCGGGAGCATGGGTGTGTCGGGACGCGGAAACCCCTACGTGCCGACGTGGAGGGAATCCGCTATCTCTTTCAGGCCGGCGATGATTGCCATGGCCGTCAGGCGGCCGGTTTTGGGGTTTTCCGTCGGGATGTTCTCGATTTGGACCGTCATCCGGCCCGCCTCGCCTACGACTTCGTAGGTGTGCATGTTCCGCTCGATCCCGGGATCGGCGATGACCCGGATTTGCGTCTTCTCGGGCCCGATCCCCGCCAGGCTCAACCCGGCGCACACGTTGACGTTCTCGGGAAAACTGCGCAAGGCCTCCAGGGCGGACCCCTCGAAGACAACCTTGGGCTCTCGGAGGCCATCGAGGGAGATGTTGTTCCGGACCAGATGCGGCGCCCCGGCGAGTCCGCGCGGCGGCTTCCGCGTGGTCATCACCACCCGGTCCACCCGCCCCGCCATGGCGGCCTTCACGCCGTCCAGCCCGGCCAGGGCGCCCGTCGGGATATAGAGACGCCGCCCTTCCCGCCGGGCCCGCTCCACCAGGTCCGGCCGGCCCAGGAACGCCCCGACGCTGATGACCATGAGGTCCTTCCCGGCGTCGAAGACGGCCTCGGCGAGGGATGGAACCACCGGCCCGCCCGCCGCCTCGACGACCAGGTCCGAGCGGGCGATCAGGTCCCCAAGCGGCGTCCAGGGGGGCGGAGAGCCGCCGAGGGCGCGCAGGAAATCCTCCGCCTTGGCGCGGTCCCGGCTCGTGACGGCCGCGACGCGCGCGCGGAATTCGCCCCCCCCGTCCGCCCCGGCCGCCACGACCGCCCGGCAAACAGCCCGCCCGATAGCGCCCAAGCCCACAATCCCGAGGTTCAGCAATGGCTCTTCCCGCTGGGTGATCTCCGGCGCGGCGAAGGGTCCGCCGCCGACCCGCCCGTCAATTCCCGGCCGCCGGCTTTCTTATCGGAGGGGGAAGGGTTCCGGCGATATCTTTGCGGGCCCACTCCTGGAACCGGATGGTGAACCCCTGAAGCGAGGAGACGTTCTTTCCCTTTCGATTCCAGTCCGCGATGGCGTACGCCCCGGCGGACAGGGAGGCGATCCCCAGGTAGCCCCGCACGTGAAACCGTTTCACGTCCGGGTTGGCCTTGGCGTACAGGACGGTGACGCGGCGGACGTGTTTCTCGACGCCCTTCCGGTTCAAGACCGGGTCCATCGAGAGGTCGACGATGAACCGCGTCCCGCTCCGGAGCTTTTCCCGGCGCGCCCGCGCGACCCGGTAGAGCTGCGTT
>JASLXW010000450.1 GCA_030740135.1 Nitrospinota bacterium | reverse complement strand
ATTGGTGATCCCTTAGTCTTCTTCCTCCCTTTTTCCTCTCGGTCTGCCGCTTGAATCTTTCGCTGAGCGCTCCCCGCGCAACATTATCCCCATGAGGAAAACCCTGTCACTCCAATTCCGATTGCTCAGGTCAGCCTCAATGCGTCGAAAATTCATGCCGCTTGGTTGAGGACACCGACGATTTGAGACAAAAGTCTTTCGGTTGGAGGGTTGTCCGGCAGGCGACCCCCCGGGTCGGAGGAGGATCCCAGCCCGATGGACGAGCTCAAAGCGCAAGGCGTCAACCGCTTGAGGTCATAGAGCGGGGCGCCCTTGGGCGAGCGGAACCGCCTGGCCGCTCCGTTGTGCTCCTTCGGCTGGAAAACCGGGCCGGGCTGCAATAAGGTGGAGCAGCAGGTGGCCGCCCTGCGGAACGGACGGCAAGGATGCGGTTCTCGGGATTTGGCTTGGACAAAGCACACTTGCTCCGCTTTTCGATGGGTCGGACCTCATCAATGTCTCGTCCTATCTCCGGTTGGTGTTTAATCGCGCCATCCTATACGGAAAAACGATTTTGATGGGTCTGAAATGCCCCACTCTGTCATTCCGAGGGCAGCGATGAATTTCCACCGGAGTGAGCCTCACTCATCCAACTGATTCAAAAACAACGAGTTTCGAGCTTGAGCAGATTCGTCACTTCGTTCGGACTGACAGCCCGTAAGGTCCGGCTCTTGGGCAAAACGCCGGGCCATCGGAGTTTTTCCGCAACCTGCTAGTCTTCGCAGTGATCGTGAACCCGTTGAGGTCTGACAACAAAAGGATGACCGGCTCGAATCGGCCCCTGGATGGAAACCCCTTGCAGGGTGGCATCCAGGGGCCTTTTTCTTCTTCTCAGCCGCAGGGCAGAAATTTTGTCGTGTATGCCCCCTTAATGTCCACGGTCTCCTTCACGTGGAGGGCCTTGAACAGAATGTCCCGGGTCCGGGCCAGCTTCTCAGCGTTGATCCAGCCGATGCAATGCTTTTTCGCTTCCTCGGTCAGGACAAGCTCCCGGACGATCCCAAGCTCTCTGAGGGCAATTTTCTTGCTGAGGGTCGGCTGGTGCTTGCTGAAAATCCGGTTGGCCTCCTTTGGGTGCTTGAGGGTCCACGCATACGCCCTCATGGCCCCATGGACGAAAGCTCGAAGGACATTCGGCTTGGCCCGAATGTAGGAATCCAGGGTCAGAAGGCCGATGCTGTACATGTCGAGGCCGTAGTCTGAGTACATCATGATGTTGAAATTGCCATGCTTGGCTTCGAACATCTCGAATTTGACCTTCTCAAAGGCAAAGTGAACGATCACGTCTACTTTGTCGGAGAGGAGGGAAGGCGTCTTGGCCGACGGGCTCATGGTAACCCATTTCACCTTGCTCTCATCAATCCCGGCAATGGCAGCCAAAGCCGGAAAGACGAAGCGGTTGGCGTCCCCTGCGGGCGCACCGATGGTCTTCCCTTCAAGGTCCTTGGGATTCCTAACTCCCGTTTTCTCTTTCGAGACCATCATGAAGGGGGCCTTCCCATAAACGATGCTGACAATCTTGATGGGGGTTCCTTTGGCCCGTGCCACGAGGGCCGGGCCTGCGCTCGCTTTGCCCACATCCGCCAAACCGCCGGCGACGGACTTGACGGTGCTGGCTCCGCCGAAGCCCCGGGTCATTCTGATGTCAAGTCCCGCCTTTTTCCAGTAGCCCTTTTCAATGGCCACATAGTAGGCAGTGTGGCGGCCCGCAATGACCCAGTCCAGCACGAACCGGACCTTCTCTTGCGAACGGACCGGTGAAGCCGTCAACCACAAAACCAAAGCCAGACCAATCCCAATCGACTTTTTCATCGCGATTCACCTCCAAAGGTTAGGGTCACTGAAAAAGCGCAAACGCCCCCCCCATAAGGACCTTCTTTCGCACGTGGCAGTCTTCCAAAGCTCTTGTCGTTTCTGCCAAGGCCGACCGATGCGCCGGGATCTCCACCCAGGGCTCTTTGGCCTCAAGGAGCGAAATGACATCGGTGTACTTGGCGTTCATGTCAAACAGGCTGATGGTGCGGCTCGCCTCCTGTCGGTCAAATACGTACACCTCCGCCCCCATCACTTTGAATTCTTAAGGAGGGCGTCGCATCGGCGAGTGTGGCTTTCGACTCCAGGTGACCATGAGATTGATGTCGCGGTTCGTCATCGCCGTGTGTGATTTGATGCCCTGCTTCCGGGTAAAGTCGGTTCAGACCGACATTTCCCATATGGTCGCATCAGGGAAACTGATTTAGCAGAATTCCGCGTTCAACGGCAGCCGAAAATGGCTTTCGGCCAAGAGCAAGGCCTGGGAGGTAACCAAGTCGCTACGATCCAACGCTTCACCATCGCGCAGCTACTCCAGCGGCAGCCCCTTCGGCAATCTTCCTCCTCCCTGATCAATTTGATAATTGCACATTGCCACACTCCAGTCAACTTTCTACATCGTCCAGTGAACTTGTTTCTTTAGGTCCAGCCTCGATCGAGGAAAGTTCGTCGCCAGAACCCGAGCCGTTCCGGGGAACTGAATAGGTTCACTTGACAGGGCCAGTGGAGGGGGGCCTAATGGCCTCTACCGCGAGTGAAGACAGAAAAGATAGCGTTGCAGATTGATATGGGAAATTCACGGTTGAAGACGGTTAGGACTTCTCGATCCTGCGGATTGTCCACTGCCTGAATGCGTGAGAAACCAACCATGTCTTTCGCGGACCTCAGATCCTTTCTGGATTGCCTGGATGAGCGCGGAGATTTAAGGAAGATCGACGGGGTTCACTGGGATCTTGAGATTGGAACCCTCACCGAGCTCATGATTGAGCAGTCCAATCACCCTGCGCTCCTCTTCGACAACATCCCCGGTTACCCCCAGGGTCACCGTGTTCTGAGCAATTCCCTGTCCACCATCCCCCGCACCGCCATTGCCCTCGGCCTTCCCGTGGAGGCCAACGGCCTGGAGGTCCTGCACCACTGGCGGACAAAGATGCGGACCTTCCAGCCAGTTGCGCCCGCGCCCGTCCAGAAAGGCCCCGTCCTGGAGAACGTCACGCGAGGCGAGGACGTGAACATGTGGGATTTCCCTTCACCCAAATGGCACGAGTCGGATGGGGACAGGATGTTGGGGACAGGCAGCGCCGTCATCCTCCGCGACCCCGATACGGGGCACTTGAACGTCGGGACGTACCGGTTAGCGGTTCACGACGAGAATACACCGGGATTTCCCAGATGACCACCTTTAGACATCCTGCGGTCCTCGTGTGACATGAAAGTATCCCAATTTACCACA
>JASLXW010000044.1 GCA_030740135.1 Nitrospinota bacterium | reverse complement strand
CCTCCTCTCTCTCTGTTGGCCCCTGGAACCCTACTCCCTACCCAAGGAGATGTCTCACATCTATCTGAACCTATACATCCCCAAAATCGTTTTCCAGACCCCTTCCGGCCGGGGGGCCGCGGGACGCGAAACCTTGACACCCTTGCGGGACAAACGATATATTTCCAGCCTGCTGATGAGGTTGATCGGCGGAATCGGGCCGGCGCCAGACGGTCCTTTCCCTCCCTTGTGAAATTCCACGATTAGAAAAACGAGGAGACCCACCGTGCTTATGGACCTGTCGCGCGTTCAATCGATCCTCCGGGAGCGAAAGCTGGACGCACTCGTCGCATCCTCGCCCGAGAACATCTTCTACACAAGCGGCCTGGACAGCCTGCCGACCTCCCACAACACCATCATGTACCTGGAAAAGCTCCGGACGGAGGCGCGGGTCGGCTTCACCCCGACCGGCATGCACCTCGAGCTGCCCGAGGGCGAGCCCGTCCCCGAGATGTACGAGACCGGGTCCATAAAAGGGCTTCTGAAGGCGATTCGGGAAGGCGGCCTGGCCAATGGCGCTATCGGCCTTGAAATGGACGACCTCCCGGCCCAGCACGCCGACGCCCTGCGGAGCGAGATCCCCGGCGCCGCCTTCGAGGACGCGCGGGAGGCCCTCATCGACATGAAGATGGTCAAGACCCCGGCCGAGATCGAGCGGGTGCGCGAGGCCAATCTCAGAACATGCGAGGCCATCAAGAACATGTGCCGGGCCATCGACGACGGCGTGCCGGAGTCGGCCGTCCTGCGGGCGCTGAAAGAGGGCTTCCTGAAGCGCGACTGTCTGTGGTGGCACACCACGCTGGGCCTCGGGATCAACGGAGCGGACCCCTATCACGTGGCCGGCATGGACGACTACGTGGGCAAGACGGGCGACCCCGTCCGCTGGGACATCGGCGGGGTCTACAAGCACTACACCTCCGACCTCGCCCGGACGATGTGCGTCCGCGAGACCTCGGATGAGATCCACAAGCTCAACGAAATCCTGAAGGAATCCACCCTGCGGATGATCGCGGCCATCAAGCCCGGCGTCCCCATGGAGGACATTTTCCCCATCGGCGTCGAGTACGTGAAGGAAAACGGCTATCCCCACTACAAGCGGGGGATGATGGGGCACAGCGTGGGCATCGAGGTGGAGGAATACCCCTTCATCGAGCCGGGGGAGAAGCGGCCCTTCGAGCCGGGTATGGTCTTCGCCGTCGAGTCCCCCTTTTACTGGAAGGGTTTTTCCGGATTCAACATGGAGCAGAACATCCTCGTCACGGAAACGGGGTGCGAGGTCCTGAGCGAATCCCTGCCCTTCGAGCTGATCGTCTGTCCCTATCAGGGAGATTGAGGGAAAACATGAAACCCACCATCGCGTTTCAGGGAGGGGCCATCAACCCCTCGGACGGCGAATTCGGCGATACGGCGATCCGGCACCTCCAGGTCGGCGTGGACATCCTCAAAGGCGGCGGTTCCGCACTGGACGCGGCCATCGCCGTCGTCGCCTCGGCCGAGGACGACCCCCTCTATCACGCGGGCGTCGGCGCCCGGCTGAACCTGAAAGGCCAGATCGAGTTCGACGCCACAATCATGGACGGAGCGACCTTCGAGGCCGGGGCCGTGGGAGGAATCCAGCGGGTCAAGAACCCCATCCGGGTCGCCAAGGCCGTGATGGACGAGACCGACCATGTCCTCCTCGTCGGCGAGGAGGCCGAGGCGATCGCCCGGAAGATGGGCTTCGAGGAATTCGACCCGGAGCTGCCCCACCGCCGCGAGGAATGGAAAGACCTGAGGGCCAAGATCCTGAGCGGCGAGGAGCTCGGTGGCTTCTATTCCTACTGGAAAAAGATCCGCAAGTGGGCGGACACCGTCGGGTGCTGCGCCGCGGACCGGGACGGCAATTTCGCCGCCGGCACCTCGAGCGGCGGCTTCCCGCTCAAAATGCCCGGCCGCGTCGGGGACGTGGGCGTCATCGGCGCCGCCACGTACGCCCTGAACGACGCCGGCGCCGTCACGATCACCGGGGCCGGAGAGCTCGTCATCAAAACCTGTCTCGGGTACCAGGTCGTCCAGAACATGAAGGCGGGCAAATCCGCGCAGGCCGCCGCCGAGGAGGCCGTCAAAGGCCTCAACGCGCGGTTCGACAACCCCCTGATGTTCTTGATCTGCATCGACAAGGACGGCAACATGGGATCGGCCCGGAACGTGCACCTGACGCCGCATTCCTACTGGCAAGAGGGCATGGACGCGCCCGAGGGAAACTTCGCTCCGGTTTTCGAATAAAGGAATCCTCAACGCGGAACCGATTTCGATGGAGGGGAAAACCATGAGGAAGAAAGCGTTTGCGTTCTGGCTGGGTCTTTGAGCCGTCCTGCCGCTCCTGGCGGGAGGGGGGCGGCGGCCTCGGCGGAAGAGATCAACTTCGGGTTCGCGTGGATCCCTTACGGAAAGCACGCCTTCTTCTACGGCGCGCGGGAAAAAGGGTTCTACGCAAAGGAGGGGTTTTCCTCCGTGAAGTTCGTCCCCGGCCGGGGGGGGATGGACGCCATCAAGAAGATCGCCGCGGGGCAGACGGATTACGGGTTGGGCGGGATCGACGTCCTCGTGGTCGCCCGCGCCAAAGGGACGAAGATCAAGCCCCTGGGAGTCTGGCACGATAAAGGGTTCCTGGTCGTCTACTACCTCAAGGAATCCGGCATCAAGGTCCCCAAAGACCTGGAAGGCCGTTCCATCGGCTCGCCCAGTTGGCAGGATTCCCGCGTCCTCTTCCCGGCCCTGGCGCAGAAGGCCGGGGTGGACACCGCGAAAGTCCGGTGGGTCGAGATGCCGCCTCCCGCCCAGGGCTCGAGCCTGATGGCCCGGAAGGTGGACGCCGTCGCCTCGTTCTCCATCCTGGACCCGATTTACGGGGGCATGGCCGCCAAGCAGGGGAATACGCTGGGGGCGTTCTACTTCGCCGATTACGGCATCGACCTGTACTCCAACGACCTGCTCGCCACCGAGGCGCGGATTCGGAACAACTCCGGGAAGGTGAAGCGATTTGTGCGGGCCACGTACAAGGGGATCTCCTGGGCGGTCGAGCACCCGAAAGAGGCCCTGTCGATCTTCCTGAAAGCGAACCCGGCCTCGAGCAAGGTCATCGCCAAAGCGCAGTTCAAGATCGCCATGGACCACCTCATGACGAAGACCGCCGTCGAGAAGGGGGTGGGATACATCACGAAAAAGAAGATGCGCGTCACGCGGGACATGGTGTCGAAGTACAAGAGGCTCAAGACCACCGTCCCGATCGACGATCTCTACACGCTCAAGTACCTGCCGAAGCTTTTTCCGAAGCGGGGGACGTTGTAAAGCGAATTCACCCCATTGATCGGGGTGGAGCACTGCGTCGGGAAGTTGGAAGAAGCGGTTGAATCACGGCCCAGAGAACCAACACGCCGGAGGCGGAGAGAATTCGCCTCCGGCGTTTTCTGTTGCGCCGGTGCGCCACGGGCGGCTTGCCCGCCCGTGCCTCGTTCATGTCTTGCCGAATCGATAAGGAGGCGCTGGCAGACAAGCTGCCGGTGGCACACTTTTCGGATTCCCACGGGGGGCTCTCCGCGGGGCGCACATTCCTCGCCACCCCCTCAAACCCTCCCGGCTTCCCGAAGCGCCCTGAAATTCGGCCCGTGGTCGAAGAAGGGGACTTCGCCCCGCTCTGAGCGCATTTGCTCCCGCAATTCCGCCGTCGCCTTCTCGTCCACGGTCAAGGCCGCTTCATCCGAGAACGCCACGCCGTAGTCCCGCCTCGCCCCCTCCGGGCTCACCTTCCTCCAAGCCACGTCCTCCCGAACGAGGGCCGTCTCCCGCTCCAGGGGGTCGCCCCAGCCGCCGCCGCCCGTCGTGACAATCCGGATGAGGTCCCCCGCCTTCACCGGCACCCGGTTGCTCAGGGCGGGAACGATCCGCTCCTCCCCGCCCCCCGCCCCGCCCGGATTGATCGTCACGGAGTAAAGCCCCCCCGCCCGGCCGCCGTTCACCCCCCAGGGGGCGATGACCGAGCGGTCCGCGTTGCTCAGGGCCTCGCAGCCGCAAAGCGCGCGGAAATCCTTGAGGTAGCCCAGGCCGCCCCGCCGCTTGCCCGGCCCGCCCGAGTCCACCGCCAGCCCCAGCCGCTCGACCCGGACGGGGAACCGGCTCTCGCTGAACTCGGCCGGCAGGTTCCGGCTGTTGGGCACGACGTGGATGACGTCCACCCCGTCCCCCCAGGGCCGCCCGCCCGAGCCGCCCCCCAGGATCTCCCGGAAGAGAAAGAACTTGCCCTCGGGGTCGTGGCCGTGAAGGCCCCAGTAGCGGATGGTCTCCTGATCGGCGGGCATCTTCCCGCCGGTGGCGAGGCCGAGGACGCCGCAGAAAAGGCTCAACAGCCGGAGGATGGTGAACGTCCGCATGTTCGTCGGGCCGGGGAAAACCGGCGTGATGAGGCTGCCCGGCTCGGGGAACTTTACGTCGATGAGCCGGCAGATCCCCTCGTTGATGTCCACCTCGAACATGCGCTCGTAGCTGTCCGCCAGGTTGCGGAGGATCGGACCGACCCACTTTTTCAGGAAGGCCCCGTCGGCGTAGTCGCCGGGCCAGTTGATCGGCCCTTTCGCCTGGGGCGAGGTCCCCCGGAAATCCAGCGTGAGGCGGCCGTCCGCCTTGGTCATCTTCAGTTTGAGGACGTGGACCTTGTCCGGCTCCACGCCGTCGCTCTCGATGTAGTCCTCCCACGCGTAGGTCCCGTCCTCGATCTTGGAGAGCAGCTCGTCCCGGATCGTCCGCTCGCACTTGTCGAGGAGCGCGTCGAAGCACCGCAGGACCGTCTTCCGGCCAAACCGGCCGAACAGCTCCAGAAGCCGGGCCCCGCCCGCGCGGCAGGCGGCGATCTCGGCGTCGATGTCCGCCCGCAGGTGCTCGCCCAGGCGGCTGTTGCGGAAGATGATCCGGTAGGCGCCCTCGTTCAGGACCCCCCGGTCGTAGAGCTTGATGGGGGGGACGAGGATGCCCTCCTGGAAGACTTCGGTGGCGTTCGTCGGCAGGCTCCCCGGGACCATCCCGCCGACGTCATCGTGGTGGCCGAACACAAGGGCAAAGGCGGACAGCTTTCCCCCGTGAAAGATGGGGACGCAGGAGCACAGGTCCGGCAGGTGGCCGATCCCCCCCTCGGACTCATACACGTCGTTCCAGAGGAAGACGTCCCCTTCCCGGATCTCGTCTAGGGACCAGTTCTTCAGGACGGGCGCGACGACGGCCGAATAGGACCGGCCGGTGAGCTTGTTCCCGTCCCGGTCGAACAGCCCGACGCGGTAATCGTGCATGTCGCGGATGAGAGGCGAGCGGGCGGTGCGCTCGACGAGGTCTTCCATCTCCCGCTCGGCGGCGTAAAGCGCCCCCTCGACGATCTCCTGGACAACGGGGCTCGCTTCCGAGGCGGACGCGTCCTCGCGGACCGGAAGGCGGATCCTCAGGTTGCCCCGGGCGTCCACCTCGCACCGTCCCCCGGGCGGGACCACCGTCGTCGAGCCGTAATCCTCGACGATGGCGGGGCCTTCCACCGCGTCCCCGGCGCCCAGGCGGGTCCGGTCGTAGACCGGGGTCGAGACGGTTCCCGGCGCGGCGAAGTAGACCGGCCGCTCCCCCGTCCGCGCCGCCCCGGCCCCCCGTCCGGCCGAAACGGGCCGATCCGGCGCGCGCGCCAGCCTGCCCACGGCCGTCACCCGGAGGTTGACCACCTCGACCGGGGTCCGGCCGCGGTAGTTGAAACCGAACTGTGCGAGGTAGGCGTCATGGAACCGGCCGGCGGCGTCCTCGAGGACGTCGGTGATCGATCCGCCCGCGGGGGGGGGGGAGGGGGGGAATTCGACGGTCATCTCCTGACCCTCGCCGTAGTACCGCAAATCCGCGGACCGCCGGTAAACCCGCGCGTCTTCGGGCGCGTCTTCGGCGTCGAGATCGGCGCCGGCCCGGCGCTCCATTTCCTGGAAGCGGCCCTCCACGTCTTCCGGCGGGATCTCATCCAGGCGGGCGATGCACGTGCGGACGTAATCGTTGCGCATGTCCACCCCGACCAGGCCCATGGCGCTCCCGCACCCCGGATCAGGCGGCACGATCACCTCGCCCACGCCGAGGACCTCGGCGATGTCCGCCGCCATGAGGGGGCCCGCCCCACCGAAGGCGACGAGGGCGTATTCGCGCGGGTCCTTTCCCCGGTTCACGGTCATCTGCCGGATGGCGAGGGCCTGGTTCCAGGCGGCCACCTCGAGGATCCCCCGGGCCGCTTCCTCGGGGCGGAGCCCCTGGGCCGCGGCAATCCGGCCGATTCCCTCCTCCGACCTGACGCGATCGAGGGGCAGCTCGCCGCCCACCAATTTGTCGGGCAGCCGGCCGAGGACGAGCTCGGCGTCCGTCACGGCGGGCTCTTCGCCGCCCCTGCCGTAGCACATCGGGCCGGGCTCGGCCCCCGCGCTCCTCGGGCCCACGCGGAGGCGGCCTTCGGCGCTGATCGAGGCGATCGATCCGCCGCCGGTGCCTACGGTGAGGATATCGATCATGGGAATTTTCACGGTGTAATGGCCGAGCGTCGCCCGGGTGGTGTAAACGGGGGCGCCCCCTTCAATCACGGAGACATCCGTCGAGGTCCCCCCCGCGTCGAAGGTGATGACCTTTTCCACGCCCGCGGCGGCGGCCAGCGCCGCGCCGGCCAGCACCCCCGCCGCGGGTCCGGAGAGGGCGGTCGCCAGGGGGCGATCCACCGCGGCCCGGGCGCTCATCACGCCGCCGTTGGACTTCATCACCAAAAACGGGGTCCGGCCGCCCGCCGCTTCGCCCACCCGATCCGCCGCCCGGTCGATATAGCGCCGGATGACGGGCTTGCAGGCGGCGTCCATCAGCGTGGTCAGCGTGCGCTCGTATTCCTGGTGCTCGGGCAGAACCTCGCAGGAAAGGGAGACGAAGCACTCGGGGTGCGCTTCGGCGAAAATCTCCCGAGCGCGGAGCTCGTGGGCGGGATTGGCGTAGGCGTGGAGAAGACACACCCCGACGGTCCCGACGCCCAGGTCGCGGAACCGGCGGGCCGCCGCGCGCACCGAGGACTCGTCCAGGGGCTCGAGCGCCCGGCCCCGGAAGTCCATCCGCCCCCCCGCCTCCAGGACCCGGTCGGCCGGAACCAGGCGGGGCGGCTTCACCCAGAAGAACGAGTTCCCGTAACCTTCCGGAACGCTCTGGCGGGCGATCTCGAGGATAAAGCGGAACCCCTCGGTGACGAGGAGACCCATGTTGTGGTCTTCCCGCTCGAGGAGGACGTTGGTGGCCACAGTCGTCCCGTGGATGACGGCCGAGACGCGGGATTCCGACGCCCCCCCCCCCGCCTCGCCGAGGATCCGCCGGACGCCGGAAAGCAGGGCTTGCGACGGGTCCGAGGGGGTGGAAGGGACTTTGGAGGAAAACAGCGCCCCGTCCGACTGGCGGACAGCGATGACGTCCGTAAACGTGCCCCCCGTGTCGACGCCGATCCGGAATTGATCTTCGACCGTCATGACGCCCCCTACCCGTTCCCCGGCCCAACGGTCACGCCGAACGCTGCGGGGAATCCGCTCATACCGCTCATCTCGGGGATTGCGCCCTGATGGATACGGACGAGAGCGGGAAAACGTTCGCCCGGGGGTCAATAATTGCCGCCTGGCAGGTCATTTCTGCCTCTTTGGACGCCGCCAAAGCCCCGCGATGTTCCAGTATCTCATAACCCCTGGATTTTCAGGGAAATCCCGGCCGGGGGCGTCGTCTCTTTTCTGGCATCTTTCTTGCTCATACATGACCTCAAGCGGATCCCTTCGGGATTTAACCTCGTAGTGAAGGCAGAAGGGCTTCACCAAGGCGAGAATTCATGGCGATCCTGAAACGCACAAAGACCAAGGCGCCGTCCGCGCCCACGAACGGCAGCACCGCCGCCGAAACACCCGCCGGCGAAAAGAGCAACGGCGGACCGTGGGCCTGGGAGTTGACGGCCACGGCCCTCAACAGTCTCCTTCTGGAGCTGGCCACGGTCGTCAGCGCGCCCGGCCTGAAGAACTTTGAGAAAGTCCTCGCCGCGACACCCGATCCGGAGGATCCCGACACTACGCCCGCGGACCTGAAAAAATTCGTCAAACCGCTCGTCAAGCGGGGAAAAGAATACATCCAAGACGCCCGTCAATACCTGAACGAAACGGAGAATGAGCTGAAAACGGTGATTCGCCTCCTGTCCAAGGCGATTGCCGAGATGAGCAGCGATGAGAACAAGTTCGCGCAATCCATCCTCGAGACCACGAACCGCCTTTCGGACATCTGCATCCTGGAAGACCTCCGGGCGATTCGCGAGTCCATCAGCAACGAGGTGGGGACCATCAAATACACCGTTCGGGAACAGAAAGAGAACAGCACCGTCCGCATGTCCCAGCTCATCAAGCGGGTGGATGTCTTGCAGGATGAGTTGGAGACCGCCTCCCAGGAGTCCCTCCGGGACCCGCTCACGGGGCTTTATAACCGCCGCGCATTCGATCAGGAGC
This sequence comes from Nitrospinota bacterium, assembly GCA_030740135.1. Next base: position 5,706 of record JASLXW010000044.1, on the reverse strand, counting down.
TGAAGGGGCTTGTGGATCGGAACCGAATCCTGCCCAACGCCTTCCTTCTGGTCATTTTCGACATTGACGATTTCAAGCTCATCAACGACCGCCTCGGACACCCCATCGGGGACAAAGCCCTGCAGCTGGTGGCCAAGAGCACCCGCGACAACCTCAGGAGCAGTGATTTCCTGGCCCGTTATGGAGGCGACGAGTTCGTCCTCCTCCTCCAGACCGATTCGTTGAAAAAAGGGAAAAAGAAGATCCAGGGGCTGGCGGATTCCATCTCTCAGCTTGTGATCCCGGTCGAGTACGAATCCAAAACCGTTCAGCTCGCCTGACCCTCATCTTTGGAATCGCGAGATTCCAGGAGGGCGACACGGAACAGACCCTCCTCACCCGCGCCGATGAGATCCTCTATCTCTCCAAAAAATCGGGCAAGAACTGCGTTTCAACGGAAGAGGACCTCACATGATTTGCCGGTGAACTTCACCGGCTCGCGCGATGAAGAACGGGGACGACCCGCCCGAATCCCGCTGATGCGCCCTTTCAGCCGTTTCCGAACTAGAGTAGAATCCCGGCCACACTGATTCCGGATGACACGTGAATCGCTGGACCGGATTGGACGCCGGATGAAAAGGATTTTGCGCCGTTTCTTGGGTTGTAGCCTCTTCACGGGTGCGTTGCTCTGCGCGGCCGTCGCCGGGGCGCGATGCGTCACCCCCGTCCCCGCGGACGAATGCGCTCCCCTCTCGGGTGTAAAGACGCTGGGTCTTCGGGTCGAGATTCGGGAAGGCGCGTCGGCCCTCGGTATTTCCAAAGCCCGCCTGATGAAAGCGGCCCAACGGATGGTCCGGGGCCTCATGCCTCAGGTTCAGACCCATCCGGACCCGGGACGGACGCCGCAACTCCGCATCGTCGCTTCGCGTCTGCGCCACAAGGGGAGCTTCTCCTCGATTTATCTTCAGGTGGAAGTCCGGGCCATCGACCTGGGAACCCAATCTTTGGCCTGGATATCCGTTTGGCACACCAGCCATGTCATTCCCGCACCGGCGGGAATTGGGTTGTCCGCCCTGGAAGACGCGCTGAGGGTCAGCCTCACCCGCCTACGGGCCGATTGGCGCAGGGCCAACCCCGGACGCGCTTCACGCACCGGTCCCGCCGGGCGCTGAAATCCCCGCTACAGTCGGTTGAGCCTTTTTCGGAATAGCCATCGCGGCTGGAATTGCGCCTTTGCGCCGCCATCCCCGGGCGCCGTCCTCCGGCCGCGCCCAACTTTGCGTGGGGGAGCGGCGAAGAACCCCGGGCCGTCCGCCCCGTGAGACCGTCGGCGCTACAAGCTCCCGCCCAGGTGGCGGAAGCGGGGACGGAAGTCTCCCAGCAACCCGCAGGTGAAAGCGGCCCGGATTCCCCCGGGGGGCGAGAGCATGATCAGGACCAGCGACGGGAGAACGACAATGCTCGACAGGTAGAACATCGCCCCAAGACCGACGCCGGCGGCGACCGCGCCCATCACCACGCCGGAGAGCGCGATCCCCAGGTCATAAGAGGCGTAGAAGATGCTGAACACGGCCCCCCGGTTTTCGTCATCGGTCTGATCCCCCACAAAGGCCCCGATGGCCACCTGGAAGCCCCCGAACCCGGCCCCGTAGATGATGGCCGCCAGGATAAGCGTGAGCGACCCCCCAACGGCCCCGACGGCGATGAACCCGATCCCCAGCAAGGCCACCGAAGTCAGGACGATGGGTATCCGGCACTCCTGGTCCGAAGCCTTGCCGGCGAAAATTTCGACCAGGGTGATGGAAATGGAATAGACCAGATAGAAGGTGCCCAGGTTTCCGGCCATCCGCTCCTTGACGTGGATGGGGATGAACGTCGTCAGGCCGCCGTGGACGATCGTCAACAGGAACATGGCGATGGTGCAGAAGACCAGGGTGCGGTCCCGCATGAACTCGCGCAGGGCCGCCCGGGTGGTCTCGATCTCGACCTTCGAGCATTCCCCGCCGAATTTCGCCATGATCATCGCGGCGAATCCGATCACCGACGCGACCACGAACACGGCCGTGTGGCCCCCCATGTCCAAGACAACGCTTCCCAAGATTGGACCGATCCCGAAGGCGATCGCCCGCGAGATGCCGAACAGTCCCATCACGCCCCCGCGCTTGTCGGCGGTCGTGGAGGAAGCCACGATGGCGTTGGAGGCCGTGGAGTGAAACGCCATGCTGACGCCGTGGATGACCCGGATGGGGTACACCCAGATCAACGCCGGCGCGATCGCGTAAAGGAGGGTGCATATCGTCAGGATGCCCCCCCATAGCGCAGGGTGCAGCGCGCCCCGTATTGATCGATGAATTTTCCGATGTAGGGCCGGGAGCCGAGAAGGCCAATCGCGAAAATGCTCATCACTAGGCCGATCTGCGTCGTTCCGATGTTGAAATCCGACAGGTAGAGGGGAAGCGTCGGCAGGAGCATGGCAAAGGAGATGTAGAAGAGAATCTCCGTAAAGAAAATGATGAAGAGGTTTTGGCGCTTGAACTCGAGCAGGGTTTCCTGCAGATTGCCGGCCCCGTGGCTCATTTTTCCACACCCCCCCGAAAAGGATGGTCGACGTTTGACTGACAGGACACCGCACACCGAATGCGGCCGTATCGCTCGCTTCTCAGGTTCTGACAAGCCCCCCGGGCAACGAAAACCCGTCTCGGCCGTCCATGCGCGCGTCCAACGTTCCTCGAGATATCATACTTCTTATTGCGGATCGCGCAATCTCTTTGCCGCCGGGCGGATCGCTTGAAACCTTGATGGATCCTCCCCCGAAATATGCTTCGGAAACGATGAGAATCCGCATCTCCCGGTGAAACCATCCGCAAACGGCCTATATTGAGTCCGGCGACGACAAGAATCTCCGCTGGAATCGTGTAACGCGGATGCTCGCCGCGCGGAAGGGATCCCCGGCGGCGGCGATTTCAGCGGAGCCGTCCCTCCCCGCCCGGAGTCTTCGCCCAAGGCCGCTTCGATGATGAACTTCTTTCACACCTTGCTTCACCCCGACCACGAGGACGATCTTGAACGCGCCCAGATCGCCCGCGCGGCCAATCTCTTGCAGGTCGGCGAATTCCAGCTCCTCCAGCTTGCCTACAACGCGTGGTTCGGCCGGGACATCCCTTCCGAAAACGTGAACAACCTGTTCAAGAGCTACATGTTCCACAACGAAGTCCCCCATTGGGCGAGACACTATGCCAGACGGATTTTCGCCCTCGACAAGTCAGGCATGCTGAACGACCTCGACCTGAGATACCACAGGTATGACAGCGACTACCGCGTCCGGGCGCCGCAAGGGGTCATTAGGTTTTGCGCCATGACGGCCATCGTCGTTTTCTTTCTCGGCGGCATGCTCCTGTTGAGCCACATGATCGCGCAAAAAGGCGGCTCCATCCTGCCGCCCTACTTTGAAAGAGAGGAGATCCCGCCCCCCGCCTCTCCCCTTCGGGAGAGGACCTTCCATCCGAAGGGATGAGCGCGACCTTTCGTCCCGGTGACCGGGCCGGTTTCCTATCGCAACCGCCGATGGGTTAAAATGAGGGTTCCAAGCGGCGATCCGCCGGGAGGGCGTCCCGCTTGACGCTGGAGGGGCCGCGGATGTTCGAGTTTTCAGGGGAATTTGAACAGGCCTTCAACTGGGTGTTCCTCGCCGTCACCGCCGCCATCGCCTGGAAGGGCGTCCGGACGCGCAACCCGGACGGCAGCGCGGATTATCTGCATCTCCTTTTCGGCTGCATCGCGGCGGTGTTCTTTTTCCTCGTCCTATTCCAGGACGTCCTCGGCCTCGTCAAGTTCTAGCGCCCGCTCCATCCGACAAGGGCCTTGATTTCGCGGCCGGCCAAGAACATCCGGATGGATCACGGCTTGTACATTCGTTGCTTCTTGTCGATCTCCGGCACGCGCAAAAGACGCTCATCCTCAGGCAGGGCGAGCTGCCGCTTGAGGTAAAGGGCGCGATCGCGAACGGTCGCCGGTTTGGGCGTCCCATAGATGATCTTGTCGATCAAACCCGGTCCCGATATGGCGCCCTCATCGGTTTTCAAAGCGCGGATGTAATCCGCCAGCGCCTTCCGGTGCCGGCCCGCCCGGTCGAAGACGATGCCGCGGTTCGCGTAGGCCGCCGCCAGGGCGGCCCGTCCGGTCGCGTCCCCGGCGTCCGGGTTCTTTTCCAGGAAACCGATCAGGTGGGTCAGCTCGGCGGCGGCCTCCAAGGGCCGATTCGTCCGGATATAAACCAGCGCGCGGCCCATGAGCGCCCCCCGATGGTTGGGCATCTCCCGGAGGGCTTCGTTGAAGCTCTCGATGGCCTCTTCGTATTTACCTTCGCCAATACGGATGTCCCCTTGGCGGGTGTGGAAATCGCCCGGCGCTTCCTGGAGAAAGGCCCGCGTCACCGCCCAGACGGAGAACATGACGACCGTCAGGAGCGCCAGGAGCTTGATGAACCTGCGGAGGACTTGGGGGTTCATCATCGCCCCTGAAACAGGTGGGACATGTAGAAATACGAAAAGACAAAGCAGAGGAGCGCGGCCGTAACGCCGGCGCGCCTCATCAAGACCCGCCGCCGGGTTTCATCGGCCTTCCCCTCTCTCTCCGCCCGCCTCACGTAGAGGACCCAAATCAACCGCCGGACGGGAAAGAACAGACACGCCCCCAACGCGAGCGTCCAAAGCCACTGGTACTGTGGTGTGAAGAGTTCGGCCACGGCTCTGATGACGAAGCGAAGCGGCGGTTGGAAAGGAGCGACGGGGGAAGGGCCTCGCCCTTCCCCCGTCGTGTGACGTCAATGTCGGCTTACGCCGGAAAGACCTCTCAGGACCCGCCGCCTCCCGCCGCCTCGGGCACGACGTCTCCGATGTCTTCGACCAGGGCCTCGATATCCTTATCGGGCACCGTCGACATTTCCATCTTGTACGCCAAGAACCACATCATCCCGACCCCCAACACCCAGAAGAGGATCTGCCAGGCCCAGATGGACGGAATGCCGAAGGTCCAGGCATCGACGCCCGCATTCGGCGCACCGAATACGTCGTTACCGATAACGGCGCCAGGGCCGACACCAAAGAACAACCACCCAAGGGCGGCAGCCCATGCCCAAGGAACGAGTCCTTTTTTCTCAGGCGACAGGCTGGCATGCTCACGCAGGAAGTTGTGATACTTCATGCGATGAGAGCGAGATCCTCCGTCCTGCGTCATAGCGGAGATCGGAATACAAACAAGGAGGTTGAAAATAATGCCCCAACCAGCTGAATGTATGGTCCACGGCCAACGACCCCATGGCAGCGCGCCACCGGTGAGTTTCTGGCCAATGGTTTCCGTAAAGATCACAGCCAATAAGCCGGCTGCCAAACCCCAGGTTGCACCCTGACGGGTGATCCACGGGAACCAGGTCACAGCAGCCAGTGACGGCCACATCTGGAAACCGAAGGCTACAGCCAGACCGCCTAACAGAACCAGAGCATCGCGGGAGAAGGTAGCCACTAACAAAGCCGATATGACGATGAAGGCAACACCAATCCGGCCCCACATTTTCTGTTCATCATGGGAAGCAGACGGGTTCAAGAACCGCTTATACAAATCACGTGTCAGCATACCGCCGGCAGTCGACATATATGCAGCACCCGTGGATTGCATTGCAGCCAGGGCACAGACAGCGAGGAGGCCGACGAGCCATGGAGCTGCATCCGA
>JASLXW010000449.1 GCA_030740135.1 Nitrospinota bacterium | reverse complement strand
TTTTGCCTTTTCCTTTGACGGCGACCGCCCCGCCCTCAAGATCCACGTCCTCAGCGTCCAGGGAGACCACTTCTGCCCTCCTGAGGCTCAGGTCATACAGAAGCCGGATGAGGGCCTTGTCCCGGATGGCCTTGTTCCCTTTCCTCTTGTCCAGCGCGTCCAGCATGAGAACGAACCTCTCACGCCCCGGCCCTTTTGTGTCCCGATATGCGGCGCTTTTTACGTTCGAGACTTCCAGCAGGCCATCCTGATGGCGGATATTGGCCTGGCGGATGATCCCGTCTCGTTGTTGCCGATGATTCGCTGTGCTCCTGCGACAGTTTGGGGGTGCAGGGTCTAATAAGAGGATCTATTACACGACTGCTCCCTCAAAGGACACCCGATGACACTGCCCACCGTTTCCCCGTCTTCGATTGCTGAAAGCTGTCTACAGGACTTGTGGCTCGCGGTGGGATTTGGCATATTGGTCGTAAGAGGAGAACAACAGGATGGTTAAAAGTGGTCATCTGGGAAATCGTGGGTTGACCCGATCTGCAACGATTGCTAATGTGAGAATTACTCAGAAACAAAGTGGATCATGCGGACCGATGTGGAAATCCGTCAAGCCCCCGAAAAGCTGGGAGGATGCAGTGATGAAAGCGGCCCCACAGTTCCGGAAAGTTGCTTCTTCACTTGGCTTGAGTTTGATGTTGGGCTTCTTCACCGTAGGCTCGGTAGAGGCCGAGCGCATCAGCATGATGCTGGATTGGGTGCCGAGCGGCGTCCACGCTGCCTTCTACTCAGGGGTGAAGCAAGGGGTGTTCAAGGCCGAGGGGATCGATCTCAATCTGATCCGCGGAGCAGGCTCCTCCAATACCGTGAAGCGGATCGGCTCGAAGGCGGTGGAGTACGGCTATTGCGGAACCTCATACACCGTTGTCGGCCGCACGCGCGGCGTCCCCGTGAAGATTATCTCCATGGCCATCCCTGGAAATCTGATTGCCATTTACACGCTTGGAAAGTCGGGCATCCGTCGGCCCAAAGACCTCGAAGGAAAGAGCATCGGAGGTTCGCCGGGAGGAGGCATCGTCCTCTACCCCGCTTTCGCAAAGCTCCACGGGATCAAGAAGTGGAATTTCGTGCAGATGACCCCTTCGGCAAAGAATCCGAGTCTCCTCGCGGGAAAGATTGACTTCATCCTGACCCTCACGACGGTTTATCCTGCGCTTCAGCGGCAGGCGAAGAAGACCGGGGTGAAGGTCAATGAGATGCCCTGGAGCGAAAACGGCATCGACGTTTACTCGTACAACATCATCGCCCGTGACGACCGGCTTCAACAGAACCCGGCCCAGGCCCGGCGCATGGTGCGCGCCCTCCTGAAGTCCCAGGCCTGGGGCATCAAGAACCCCGGCGCCGCGGTGGCCGATTTCTTGAAGGTCTATCCGGACAAGGATCCCGTGCTGACCCGCGCCGAGTGGGGCGTGGCCATGCGCAACATCGCTACGCCGGAAGCCAGGAAACACGGGCTCGGCTGGATCGACGACAAGAAAATGGCGGACACCGTGAAACTGTTTCAGACGTATATGGACCTTCCGCGGAAGATCGATCCGAAAGAAGTCTATACCCGGGCCTTCCTCCCGAAGGAGAAGATCTTTCCTTGAAAAGGCCGGCTTGGAACCAACCCGGTCGAAGGACGATGGGGAGAGAATGAAGGAACGTCTGCGCGCCCAGATGAAGGCCCTATGCGCCTTGCCGGGGGTGTCCGGCTTTGAGCATGAGGTCGTTCGCTATCTGACCAAGGCCCTGGAGCCGTTGGTTGACGAGGTCACCGTGGATCGCTTCGGGACGATCTACGCGCGGCGATCCGGACGCTCCGAGCGCCCCCGCCTGATGTACGCCGCACATTCGGATCAGATCGGATTCGTCGTCAAACGGATCGAGCCGGATGGTTTCGTGCGCTTCGAGCGGATGGGGGCCATCCTGGACAGTCTCCTCCCGGCGAGACAGGTCCGGGTCAAGGGGCGTCTGGGCGTGATCGGTACGAAGCCCGCTCACGTTTTCACCGCCGGCGCCGTGATCGGCCCAAAACCGGCCCAGGCTTCCTCCGCGGCGGATGCCGGCCTCTCGTATCGGGACCTCTTCATCGACCTGGGCGCGCGCTCAGCCGATGAGGTGAAGAGCTGGGGCATCGACGTGGGCGACCCGATCTGCTTCGAGCCCGATCTCAAAGAGATGGGCAACGGCGACATCCTCTGCGGGACGGCCATCGACAACCGCGCCGCCTGTGCGCTTCTGGTGGAGCTCTTCCGCGAGCTCCAGGGGGTCAACCTTCCGGGGACGCTCTATGGCGTCGTCACGGTTCAGGAGGACGTCGTCCTCAGGGGGGCGCACATCGCCGCTTACCACGTAGACCCCGACCTGGCGTTGGCCCTGGACATCTCGCTGACCGACGACACGCCCGACCTGAGACAGGGCGAGCCTCAGGTCCGAATGGGCGGTGGGCCGGTGGTGACGCTCGTGGGCGGGAGCATTTCGATGCCGCAACCGGGGGGGCGCGTGACGATGACGCCGGCGGTCCGGCGGGTGTTGCTGGAGACGGCGGAGCGGCACGGCATCCCGGTTCAGGTGGAGACCAATTACCATTCGGCCGGCGATGCCGCCTATTTCCAGATGGTGCGCAGCGGTATTCCGGCGGGCTACTTCGGCATCGCGCCGGGACGCTATTTCCACTCACCGGTCGAAGTCATCGACCTGAACGACTTGGTGAAGTCGATGGGGCTTCTGAAGGCGATTGCCCTCGAGCTCGACGAGAACACCAACCTGGGGTTCTTTGAGGATGGGGGATAACCCGAATTTCTCACAAAGAGAAGGGGGAAGTGTTCTTTCATCCTGTCCACTCGTTTTGGCACAACCCCTTCCACCGGAAGGGCTAGAGGACGCGGCCTGGACACCCTGTGATCGAGGCACGGCCAAATCAGGGGGCGCGAAAGGGGGGCCACCCAAGGGGGCGGGGGGGGGGTCTGCTTTTGATATCGTACAATCAGTTAACCAAGTGAAATCCGCCGAAACCCCTGCATTCATACGGGTTGACAGGGATTTCCCTGGAATTATGGTCTGAGGGGTCCGAAATGACCTGGAGAGAGACCACAAGATGTGGGGGTCCGGACGGCGGAACCGGGTTTTCAACAGGGGGGAGACCCTTGATTATTCCCCCGGCCGCTCTCACCGATACCAGTCTAGGAGTGCTTGCGCCAACCCCTCTTACTTCATGCCAACCCCATTTAGATTCTCTTTCAGGCTCTTTCTTGATTCTCTTTGGTTTTCGGTTCTTTGCCAACTGAATCTACTTCAACCCACATTTCCCATATGGA
>JASLXW010000448.1 GCA_030740135.1 Nitrospinota bacterium | reverse complement strand
TGTGCCAATCGGCTTGCTTTGTTGCTGGCCGGTGCAGAAGGGATTATATTAATCGCAGGGGAAACATGACCGGAAAGGAGCGACCGATGCTTCCCGATCGCCGAAAACTCATGTGGCAAGCCATGCTCACGGCCGAGTTTAGGTCTCGTTATTGGGGGAGCGTAAGAATGCCGGTACGAGAGACTTGAGCTTTCATTGACGATTCTTATCGCCGCATTTTCTCTCGGGGCTGTGGCGTCCTGGCTCGGCGATCTTGTTTCCGGTCTTCCTCCGGCGCTTATGGCCGTGACAGGCGTGCTATCCATCACCCTTGCCCTCGCCAAGTTCTCCCGAAGGGCGGAATCTTCCGCCGGGCTCGGCTCGAGATGAAACCAGCAGCACTACGCCTACAGCCATTTATGGTCAGACCTGCCGGTGCTGCCGGAAGAGGACGCCTGGAAACGTTTTGTCGGCTTACGGGAAGCGGAACAGGACCTGTATGATTTGGGGGTCCGCTTGCACGACTCGAAAAGACTCGCGAAGAAGATCCAAAGCGCCGTTCTCCGAGCGCACAATTTGAATCCCACATAAATGTCCGCCGAAAAGCCGAAATCCCCGGAATCCTCTAAGGAGGTGTGGCCGCCCCTGCCCGAGCCGTGGCCTGAACCTCCTCCGGAGCCAAAACCGCCTGAACCGAAGCCTGAGAATCAAGACACAAATCCATTGTGGTGATGATGGGACGAGAGAACCATTCCTGGTAAGACCGTCTTCATGCGTGGAGCGGTTCCTTGGGTTTTACGTAGCGCGCGTTTTAATGGCCTGTTACGAGCAGAACCAAGGGAACTTCCCTGGCGGTTTTCGGCGTTGCTTCACAACCCGTAGCGGTTGATTCCATGACATTCATCCCCCCTCCCACCGACATGGAGTGAGAACAGAGTCATCTATCTTGTGCTCTCATCTGTATCACGATGATTTGCACACCCCACACCATGCGCGGTTTTTCATAACAGGCCTGAGTGAAACCCGAAAGAACCCTCCGGGGGTTTGTGACCGTCGCGCCTCAATGACAGATCCGCCCGCCATTGACCAGAAAGGTCTGGCCCGTGATGAAGCCCGCCCGCTCGGACGTCAGGAAGGCCGCGAGCTCGGCAATGTCCTCGGGCCGGCCGATCCGGCCCATCGGCACTTGCGAGGCGATCGAAGCCTGGAATTCGGGGTCCAGATACCTTCCGCCTCCGATTCCCGTGGCCGTGACGCCGGGCGAGACGCAATTGACCCGAATGTCGGGCGCCAGTTGGAGCGCGAGCCACTGGGTCATCATCACCCGGCCGCTTGCGGCCACGTGATAGGGAAGACTCTGGTTCTTGGGATGAAAGGCCATCTCGGAGCCGATGTTCACGATGATCCCGCCGCCCGATTTCCGCATCCCGGGGACGGCTTCTCGGGTGCAGAGAAATTGGCCTTTCAGGTTGACCGCCAGAATCCCGTCCCAAAGCTCTTCGGTGACATCGTCGAAATTCGGGGCGACGGGCGCGATGCCCGCGTTGTTGATCAAGACCGTGGGCGGACCCAGGGAATCCTCCACGGCGTGGAAGATGGAGGCTACGTCCTCCGGGATTGAGATGTCTCCGGCGACCGCGACGGCCCGGACGCCCGTCTCGCGCGCTTCCCGGGCGCCTTCCTCCGCTTCTCGCCGGCCCGTCCGGTAATGAAAGGCCACGTCGAGCCCCTCGCGCCCGAGCCGCAGCGCTATGGACCGGCCGATGCCGCCGCTTGCCCCGGTGACGAGGGCCACTGGGTTGTCCATCGGATTCCTCCTCCCGTGGGGCGAGTGGTCAAAGAGAAAGGGGGTCCATCCTGAAAAAGAACGGACCCCCCGGATTCATTCTCGGACGGCGTTTCGGGTTTCTAGGTCAATCCGCTTTGTTTCGCAGAAAGGTCGGTGTGTCCAGCTCGTCTTCCTCGTAGGGTTGGTAGGCCAGGGAGCCGCTGATCGGCAGGGAGACGCCGGCGTTGCCGCGGCGGATGTTCGTGGGGATGTCGAGATCCTCGTGGACGACCTTTTTGAGGACGGGCTCGGCGGCCGATTTATCGCCGAAACCGGTTGCGATCACCGTGACGCGGACTTCGTTTTCCATGTTTCCGTCGACCACCGCGCCGAACATGATGTTGGCGTCCTCGTGGGCCGCCTCGTGGATCAGCTGGGCGGCCTCATGAATTTCATGAAGGGTGATGTCCGGACCGCCGGTCACGTTGAAGAGGAGCCCCCGCGCCCCGTCGATGGCGGCCTCTTCCAGCAGCGGACTGGAGATGGCTTGCTGGGCGGCCTCCAGGGCCCGGTTTTCGCCCGCGGCCTGGCCGGTCCCCATGAGGGCCATCCCCATCTCGGACATGATGGTCTTGACGTCGGCGAAGTCCAGGTTGATCAGCCCCCCTTGCGTGACCAGGTTGGAGATCCCCTCCACCGCCTGGCGGAGCACGTCGTTGGCGATGTTGAAGGCATCGGACAGCGTCGTGTTCCGCGCCACGACGTTCATCAGGCGCTGGTTGGGGATGGTGATCACGGTGTCGCAGGTCTCTTTGAGCTCCCGCAGCCCGTCTTCGGCCTGGGCCAGACGCGTCTTTCCCTCGAAGAGGAAGGGTTTCGTCACGACGCCGACCGTCAGGGCGTCGCAGTCCCGGGCGATGCCGGCCACCACGGGGGCGACGCCCGTTCCCGTCCCTCCGCCCATGCCGGCCGTGATGAACAGCATATCCGTGCCCACCAGCAGCTCGGCGATGCGCTCGGCGTCTTCCAATGCGGACGTCCGCCCCAGCTCCGGGTTGGCCCCGGTTCCGAGTCCTTTGGTGAGCTTGGCGCCCAGCTGGAGCTTGGTCGGGGCGGTGGAGATGTCCAGGGCCTGAAGGTCGGTGTTCGCCGCGATGAATTCCACCCCTTTCACGCCGGCCGCTATCATGGCGTTGACCGCGTTGCCTCCCGCTCCGCCCACGCCGAAGACCTTCAGCCTCGCGCCCACGTTTCTTTCTTCTCCGAGCTCAAATAGCATCGTCTGGCTCCCTGCCTCGTGGTGATTTCCCCCGCCCTTCGGTGAAATCATTGGAAAACCTTGGACAACACGGACTTCATTTGGTGGTAGACATCCCCAAAACCGCCCCCTTGGCCGTTGCCCCCGAATCCATTGGATGGGACCTCCCGGTTGAGTCCGTACAACAAAAGGCCAATCCCCGTCGCGTGAATCGGGCTTCGGACCATCTGCACCAGGCCGCCCCCGACCCCTGCCGGGATCCCCCGGCGCACCGGAATATCCATCGTTTCCTCGGCGATTTCCGGCATCCCTTCGAGGAGGGTGGACCCGCCGGTGATGACGATCCCCGAGGCGATCAAATTGTCATAGCCG
>JASLXW010000447.1 GCA_030740135.1 Nitrospinota bacterium | reverse complement strand
CGACGCCCAATTTTTGTTTGACATTTGAAAAATGTTAGCCATACTTAACAGAGTCAATTAATATAAAGAGGATTTGAGATGTCGAACACACAAAAGAGATCGCCGGAGGCCTTGAGTCCGAGCCAGGAGCACTACTTGCGCGCCATCTGGAGGATTCAGGAAGACAAGGGTTATGCCCGGGTGACGGACATCGGAAACGAGCTGGGCGTTGCCAAGGCGGCGGTATCCGCAGCGGTCAAAGGGCTGAAAAAAGAGGGCTTGGTGGACCACCGACACTACGAGCAAGTCTCCTTGACATCCAGGGGTGCGCACCACGCCCAGGAAATCTCCAGCCGGTTTTCGATCATGCAAACGTTTCTGGAAGACGTCCTGGGGGTCGAGGGCGAGAACGCATTGTTGGACGCCTGCCTCTTGGAGCATTACGTCTCCAAAGGGACCATCGACCGCCTGATTGACCTCATTCGGTTCTTTGAAAAGGAAGATCGAAAAGCGGTCCTGGAACAGTTCAGGGACTACCGTCGGGAATGCGAAACCGAAGATTCCTGCCGGATCTGTAATTTCCACTGCGACGTTGTTCTCGCCCCGGATGAGCTGATTCAACCGGACCTGCCGGGAGTGGATGAATGAAGCTGTCCGAAGGCCGAACGCCGTCACCTAAGATGCTGGTCTCCGCCGAAAAGCCGATGAACCCGCCTCCCGTGGACCGGGCGGGTGAAATGCTGGAGGTGGAGCGTATCATGAACGGGAAGAAGATCGTTCACCTTCTTCACCGGGGCGAGGTGTACCGCCTCCAGGTGACCAGGCAAGGAAAGCTTCTCCTGACCAAATAAAGCCAATTCGCCGTCTCCCAGCAAGCCGCCGGTTATTGAATCGACGTCAAGGACCGGGAAAGCGAGCCAGGAGTATTGCCCAATGAAGGGGTATGCTCTCTGGCTTTTTCTTTACGGAAGGACCGTTTGGTGTAAATGCGGAGCGGCGGACCCGTCCGGGGGAGCGCTGTCCGGGCACAATCATCCGGCGAGGATTGGAAGAAGGGGAGGATCGAATTTAATGAGTCTGTTCAGAGCCTGGAGAGGCGCGGGCGTCGGGTGGTTTCTGCTCTGCCTGGCTGTTTCGCTTCCGGCCTGGGGGGCCGGCGGGCGGGCCCTGTCGGCCGAAAGCCTGACGGTCTATTCGGGCCGGTCGCAAAAGCTGGTCGAGCGTCTGTTCAAAGCGTTCACCGAACGGACGGGCGTCCGCGTCCGGGTCCGGTACGCGAGGACGGCGGCCCTGGCCAATCAGCTTCTCGAGGAGGGCGGCCGAAGCCCCGCCGACCTCTTCTTCGCCCAGGATTCGGGGGCATTGGGGGCCATCGCGGAGAAAGGGCTGTTCCGCCGCCTTCCCGATTCATTGTTGGGAAAAGTCCCCGCTGCGTACAGGTCGCCGCGGGGGGATTGGATCGGGATTTCCGGCCGGGCGCGCGTCCTGTCGTATTCGACGGCGCGGTTGAAGGAGAGCGACCTGCCCGGGTCGATTCTTGAATTGGCCGATCCCCGATGGAAGGGACGAATCGGCCTTCCGCCCACGAACGCGTCTTTCCAGGCGTTTGTGACGGCCATGCGCGTCCGGGTGGGGGACGAAAGAACACTCCGGTGGCTGAGGGGGATTGTCGCCAACAGGCCGAAGTACTACGCCAAGAATACCCCGACCGTGAAGGCCATTGCGGACGGTGAGATCGATCTGGGGCTCGTGAATCACTATTATCTGCACCGCTTTCTCCGAAAAGAGGGACGGAATTTTCCCGTCCGGAATTACTACTTCCTCAACGGGGACATCGGCGCCCTCGTCAATGTGGCGGGCGCTGGAATTTTGAAAAGCTCCCGGAAACCGGAGTTCGCCGAGCGGTTCGTGGGGTTCGCCCTGTCCGAGACCGGACAGGAGGTTTTCGTCCGGGGGAACCACGAATACCCCGTCGCCAAAGGATTCAGGGTGGACCCGACGCTGGGCTTAAAGGATCTCCGGTCGATCCGCACGCCGATCATCGACCTCGGCCGCCTGACCGATGTGCGGGGAACCGTCAAGCTTCTCCAGGAAGCCGGAATGTTGCCCGAGTGAGGAATACCGGCGGCGTCAAACAGCGCGGCGCGCACCTTCAGCACGGACTGATGTAATCCAGATCATGTGAAAAAATCCTCCCATCACTTGTCTTTTGAATATGGGGTTCTGCGCTCCAGACCAGGACGGGGCGCGGCGGATCGTTCCGGCTCCTCATTGGAGCGATTTCTTGAATCATAGGGAGGACGCGGAAGTTGAAATCTCAACGGAAGTCCCTAAAGGCGTTGTTGGGATGGGTTGTGGCGATGGGAATGTTGGCTTTTCCCGCCTATGGGCGAGCGAGCGAGCTCTTGGACCTCTTAAAGAAAAAGGGCGTCATCACAGAACGGGAGTATCGAGAGCTCAAATCGGCTGAGAAGGCCAAGGAAGTCAGTATCCGGGAAGAGATCAAGAAGGCCCAGCCCCCCTTTGACGTGAAGTACAAGGACGGATTCCGCATTACGTCCAAAGACAAACAACACGAGCTTCGGATCGGAGTCCAGGTCTTCAGCCAGTTCAGTGTGTTTCCCGAAGACGCCGACGCGGACAACAACTTCCGCATGCGGCGCGGACGCCTGACCTTCCGCGGCAAGGTGTTCAAGGATTTCACCTACCGCCTGGAGCTGGACGGCGCATCCTCCAACGTCCTGGACCAGGACGCCTACCTGGGCTGGGAGCGGTACAAGGCGTTCCGAATCCGGGTCGGCCAGCACAAGACGCGCTTCGGCGGCGAGCAGACCTGGAGCCGGTACAGCCTGTTCTTCCTCGAGCGCTCGACGATCTCCGACAACCTCACCGAAGGCGCGTCCCGGGGCGCGTTCGTCTACGGCGATCTGCCTCCCGCGTTCCGTTATGAGGCCAGCGTCTCCAACGGGACCCAGAGAGACAACGACAACAACGACGAAAAGGATTTTGCCCTCCGCCTGATCGCGAACCTCTTCAAGGGGTCTCCCGCCGAGAAGATGTTTCCGATCCAGCTCGCGATCAACGCGTCGGTGGGGGATCAGCCCCACAGCAGCAATGGCGGCCGGACGCGGCTGTTCCTGCGCGACAACCGCCTGACGGTGTTCAATGTCGCGACGGAGGGTTTTCGCCAGATGTACGGCGCGGATATCTGGTACAATAAGGACTACAAGAATCCGGGCGGTCTTCCTCTTTCGGCGACGGCGGAGTTCATCTACGAGAAGCAGGAGCGGGAAGGTCCCGTCCTGGGCAGGGGGAACGACGACCTGGTCCGTTACGGCTACCACGTCCAGGCGGGGTACCTGCTGACGGGCAACCGGAAGAAGAACGGCCTGGAGCTGGTGGC
>JASLXW010000446.1 GCA_030740135.1 Nitrospinota bacterium | reverse complement strand
GACCCGTTGTACATTCTCTACACATCGGGAACGACAGGGCAGCCCAAAGGCGTGGTTCGCGACAACGGCGGTCACGCCGTGGCACTGCGGTGGTCGATGGAGAACATCTACGGCGTCAAACCGGGGGAAGTCTATTGGGCCGCCTCCGACATTGGCTGGGTGGTGGGGCACTCCTACATCGTCTACGCCCCGCTCCTGCACGGGTGCACCTCGATCCTCTACGAGGGAAAGCCGGTCGGCACGCCGGACGCGGGGGCCTTCTGGCGGGTGATCTCCACCCACGGGGTGAAGGCGCTCTTCACGGCGCCGACGGCCTTCCGGGCCATCAAGCGCGAGGACCCGGAGGGCGGCCTCGTGAAGCAATACGACCTGAGCCGATTCCGCACCCTCTTCCTCGCGGGCGAGCGCGCCGATCCCGACACCGTGAAGTGGGCGGAGGAAAAACTCGGGGTCCCCGTCATCGACCACTGGTGGCAGACCGAGACGGGCTGGCCCATCAGCGCCAACTGCATGGGGATCGAGCCGATGCCGGTGAAGTACGGCTCCCCGACCAAGCCCGTGCCGGGGTGGGACATCCGGGTCGCCGACCCCGGCAACCGGGAAGTGAAGCCGGGCGAGATGGGGGCGCTCGTGGTCAAGCTGCCGCT
Source organism: Nitrospinota bacterium (assembly GCA_030740135.1). The sequence goes on along the minus strand of JASLXW010000446.1, from coordinate 2,746 downwards.
CCCGCCGGGCAGTTTGCCCACCCTGTGGAACGCGGACGAGCGCTTCGTCGACGCCTACTTCAAGGCGTTCCCGGGGTACTACGAGACCGGGGACGCAGGCTATATCGACGAGGACGGCTACGTCTTCGTCATGTCGCGCACCGACGACATCATCAACGTCGCGGGCCACCGCCTCTCGACCGGCGCCCTGGAGGAGGTGCTCGCCTCCCATCCGGACGTCGCCGAGTGCGCGGTCATCGGGGCAAGCGACGGGCTGAAGGGGCAGATTCCGATCGGTTTCCTGGTTTTGAAGGTGGGGACCGACAACGGGGATGAGAAGGTCGTCAAGGAGGTCGTCCTCCTGGTGCGCGAGAGAATCGGCCCCGTCGCCGCCTTCAAGCACGCGGCTGTGGTCAAGGGCCTGCCCAAGACACGCTCGGGCAAGATTCTCCGGGCGACCATGAATCGGATCGCGGACGGCGCGTCGTACAAGGTGCCCGCCACCATCGAGGATCCGTCGATACTTACGGAAATCGAAGACAAGCTGAAAAAAATCGGTTTCGGGGCCGGGGGTTAACCTACCCCACCTCCCCTCCCCTCCCGGCAGGGCCCGCCCCGCTTCTATCGGGGGCTAGTTGACTTGATCCGGCCGGCCGGCGCCAGGAGTAATAACACAGCGGCGATCGCCGCCGTGCGGATGATGAACTTCAGGATGGGCATCGATTATTGCCCTTTTTCCGGAAATGGTGGCTGCCAGGCTGCTTCGTTACCTCGTTTAACGAAATTTCAGACTCAGATATTCCGCGCGTTTACGGGTTTCACTCCGAGAGGTTGAAGCGAAGGTCCGCGGCGAGGCACTCGACCTCGGGAAGGCCCAACTCCCGCCGCGCCAAGTTCGTTCCCTGCACGATGGCGGCGATCTTATAGAAGGCGTGCCGCCGGCTCATCCCCTCGCGGCCCATCCCGCAGTCCGAGCAGATGACGAGCCGCTCGGGCGGGATAGTCCCAAGCGCACGGTGGATCAGGGCGGCGACCTCCTCGGCCTTTTCCACCTGAAGGGTATGATGGTCCACGACGCCGATGGCGATCTTTTTTTCCCCGATGCACTCCCCTATCGCCTCCATGTCCATCCCGGCCGTGCTGCAGCACTCGAAGGTGATGAGGTCGGCGTCCACCCGGTTCATCGCCTCGAGGGCGGGCGCGTAGCTCTGGGGCTCGTCGAAGGCCCGCTGCTGGGCGGCGTTGCCCCAGCAGGAGTGGTACCAGACCTCAGTGTGGGCACACAGACCCTTGACCGTGGCGTTGAACGCCTCCACCGCGAAATCGAGCGATATGACGTCTGCCCGGATCCCCTTGGCCGCGAGCATGTGGATTTGGGGATCCTCAATCTGGATGACGGGGCAGCCGGCCCGGGCGAGCGCGATCAGTTCTTCGTTCATAGCCTCGCTGAGGGCCATGATCCGCTCCCGGACGTCCTTGTAGTAATGGTCCTCGACGTAGAAGGCGAGGAGGTCCGGCGAGATGGTCCCGAACTTGACGGGCTTCTTGGTAAGGCGCTGGGCGGCCTTCCAAAGCGCGGTGTACTGGAGATCCCCCGGGCCCACCGGGCCCACGATTTCGGGCATCATCCGGGCCTCGCCCACCTCGCTCAGGATGGTGCCCCGCGTCCGCTCCTCCCAGGGGAACCGGCGGGGGTTGAAGCCGGAAAAACCCGCCATCTGGCGCGCCGCGTAGCTGGCCCAGCTCAGGCCGCCCACGTCGGTGTCGAAGCGACAGTCCCCGTCGGTACAGATGTCGAGCCCGGCGATCTCTTGATCGCGCAGGTAGGCGGAGACGGCGTCCACGTACTGCTCGCGGAACCGACTGTTGGACATAGCCTCGAGAAAGGTGCGCGCGCCGATGTTCTCGGTGTACCAGTGCGGGCGCGGCAGGGAGCCAATGATGGTGGTCGGGAGCATGACCCCTTCGGTGGCTTTGAACATCGAATTTCCCTCAAAGAAAGTTCCGCCGGGGGGGGGGTGTTTCCGGCGCTGCCCCCGCCCGGGCGGTTGACCCGGCCAGGGCGAGGCGGGTCAACGATATGGGAGTTGTTTCGGTGGGGCCGATGGAAGGATATTCGCATGGCCCAGTGGTATGTTGACGTGCATGGCGCCTCAGACGCCATCCAAAACGCCACATGCGCCGATACTGCGACGGTGTAGCATAGTTTCACATGGGCCGGAGAAGCGCAAGCAATTGATTTTGCTGGTGCCGGAGAAGGGACTTGAACCCCCACGGCCCGAAGGCCACTAGACCCTGAATCTAGCGCGTCTACCAATTCCGCCACTCCGGCGGGAGGAAGCAAATCCGTATATATGGAAGGGCGGTGGCCGTTGTCAAGGTTGCGGCCCGTCCGATAAGTTGCACTTTTCGCGGCGTTTCCGAATGCGAGGCGAAGGATGGGCAGGAGCGGGAAATCGCCCGTGAGGCTTTTGCTGTTCACCCGGGGGCATTGCCCCCTCTGCGAGGAGGCCAAGGCCGAGGTGAGGACCCTTTTCGGAACCGATCTTCCGATAGAGGAAATCGACGTGGACGCCGATCCGCAGCTCGCCGAGAAGTACGGCGAGGAGGTTCCCGTCGGCTTCCTGGGGGGAGAAAAGGCCTTCAAATACCGCGTGGACCGGAGGCGTCTCCGGCGCCTCTACCGGCAGGCGCTCCGGGAGAGCTGAACCCTCTTGGCACTCATCGTCTTCTTCGGCTCGGTGGTCCTCATCTCCCTTTCGGGGGT
>JASLXW010000445.1 GCA_030740135.1 Nitrospinota bacterium | reverse complement strand
AAATCCAAGAATCGTGACCTCGAACGTCGGCACCAGGTTGTCGAGGATCACCAGGCCGCGATTTCCAAACTCCTCGACCACCCGCCAGGGCGTGGGTATCAGGTAGTCGGGAACGCCGAACAAGGGAATCAGGATCTGCCAGAGAATGATGATGCCCGCAAAGAACAAGACCGACCATTTCGCGCCGGAGTATTTCTTTTCGGTGAACGCGGCTTCCCTCATCGCTCTCCACTTCCTCCGGTTGCGCCGCCTTCCGCCGGCCGCTCAGGCGGACGGGTGAAGGATTGGTTCCGAACCGTTGGCCCTTGAGAGATGAATCAAGACCTCTAGTATCCGGCCGGGAATCCCGGGGGTCAAGTGCTTGCGGAGGAAGGTGGGACGGATGAGGCGTGGAATTAGTTCGGCGGGGTTTTCCGGCCGGCGGCTGCCGAGTCGTTCCGTCGGCCCCGGCCGTTACTTGGACCCCCATCGCCGCTCCATCAAACGCCCGATGAGGAAGATGGCGACGCCGATCCCGAGCCACTTGTATTCTTCGGCCATCCCGCCGTGTTTCAAGCTGATCCCCCGGTAGAGTGCCCACCCGAGGTAGAACATCCCCAGGATCTGCAACATCCGCCCGATGATGTACAGGAACGTCGTCACAACGGATCACCTGCCGGCGGGAGGCCGCGTCTCAGGACAGCCGCGCGACGGCCTCGGCCATGCGGTCAAGCCCCGTTTGGATGTTCTCCAACGAGGTGGCGTAGGAAAGTCGGAGGTGCCCTTCGGCGCCGAAGGCGCTGCCGGGCACGGCGGCGATCCGGCCTTCTTCCAGCAGGTATCGGCAGAGCCCTTCCGAGGTCGTGATCTTCCCCGTGGGGCCCGTCTTTCCGAACAGGCCGTCCACACGGGGGAAGGCGTAGAAGGCGCCTTGGGGCAGGGTGCACCGCACGCCCTCGATGGTGTTCAGCCCGAAGACGATCACGTCCCGCCGCTTTTTGAATTCCCGGACCATCGGCTCGAAGACCGAGTCTTCGCTGTCGATGGCCACGACGGCGGCCCTTTGAACGAAGGAGGTGGGGTTGTTCGTGCCCTGGCCCTGAAAGGTGTCCAGGGCGGTGACGATCGGACCCGGCGCGGCCACGTATCCCAGCCGCCAGCCCATCATGGCGTAGGCCTTGGAGAAGCCGTTGATCACGATGGTCCGGTCGCGCGCCTCCTCGCCGAGCCCCGCCGGGCACACGTGAACCGCCCCATCGTAGATGATCTTCTCGTAAATCTCGTCGGTGATGACCAGGAGGCCGCGCCGCAGCGCCAGTTGGACAACCGCCTCGATGGACGCCCTGGAGTAGACGGCCCCGGTCGGATTGGACGGAGAGTTGATCAACACGGCCCGGGTGGCGGGCGTCACGCACCGCTCGATCGCGTCGGGGTCCAGGTCGAACCCGTTCTCTTCGCCGAGCGGGCAGAGGACCGGGATCCCTCCGGCGAGAGAAACGATGTCCGAGTAGGAAACCCAGTAGGGCGAGGGGATGATGAGCTCCGAGCCCGGGTCCAGCAGAACCTGGCAAACCGAGTAGAAGGCCTGTTTGGCGCCCACGGTGACGATGATTTCATCCGGCCGGTATTCGCAGCCGTTGTCGCGCAGGAGCTTTCGGGCGATCCCCTCCTTCAGCTCCGGGATGCCGCCCACGGCCGTGTATTGCGTGAAGCCCTCGTCCAGGGCCTGCTTCGCTTCGCGGACAATCGGCTCCGGCGTGTTGAAATCCGGCTCACCGGCCCCGAAGCTGATGACGTCCACCCCCTGGGCGCGCAAATCACGGGCCAGGGCAGTAATCGCCAACGTGGGAGAAGGTCTCACGGAGGTGATTCGCCCGGAGAGCTGAACAGGCCGCGCCGCGGTCCGGCCCGGCGCCGGTTTCGCTTTCATCCGCCTCCCTTCGATGGCCGGCGTCAGCCGGAGGATTTGGAAATCTTTCCGGTCAGGGCGGCCCCCACACATTCGGGGACCAGCTTGTGCACATCTCCCCCGTAAGAGGCCACCTCCTTGACCAGACCGCTGCTCAGGAAAGAGTGCTCCGCGTTGGGCGCCATGAAGAAGGTTTCGATTCCCGCGTTCAGCCAGCGGTTCATCAGGGCCATCTGGAGTTCGTATTCAAAATCCGACACCGCACGAAGCCCCCGAAGGATCACCTTGGCCGACTTTTGCTTCGCGTAGTCGACGAGCAGACCCTCGAAGGCGTCGACTTCAACGGAGGGGAAGGCGGACACGGACTCCCGAATCAGCGCGACCCGCTCCTCTGTCGTGAACAAGGGCGTCTTGGAGGGATTGTTCGTCACCGCCACCACCACGCGGTCGAACAGGTCGCGGACGCGGGTGACAATATCGAGATGACCGTTGGTGAAGGGATCGAACGTCCCGGGATAAATGGCGATCCTGTTCATGAAGTCCCTCGTTCGGGCCGAAAAGGCGGATCAACTTATCTTACGGCCCGGTTCGTGTCAAACGGGCCGATCAGGCGGGGAGACCTGGACGAGACGCGGCTTTGGCGCCCTTCCCGGCGGGGGTTCGGCCGCGCCGCCCGCCTCGGCGTCCGCGGTTTGCGGCGCCCTTTTCAAAAGACCCGCCGCCAGGAGGCCGCAGGCAGCCTCGATGTCCCGCCCTCTGCTTTTCCGGACCGTTACGGTGACCCCCTTGGACGCGAGGACGCGGGCGAACCGGTCCACGGCCGCCTCATCGGGGCGCTCGTACGGAAGGACCGGCGAGGCGTTGAAGGGAAGCAGGTTCACCTTGCACCGGACCCCCCGAATCAGCCGGGCCAACGCGCGGGCGTCCTCCACCGAGTCATTGACGCCCCGCAGCAACGTGTACTCGAACGTGATGCGCTCCCGGGGTTGAGGGGGCAGCTCACGGCACGCTTCCATCAGCGCGCCCAGGGGATGGCGGCGGTTCACGGGGATCAGCCGGTCCCGCCGTTCATCATCCGGCGCCCCCAACGAGACGGCGAGGCGGACGCGGGGGAATTCAGTCTTGAAGCGGATCAATGCAGGAATCAGCCCGCAGGTGGACAGCGTAACCCTTCGGGGGGACAGGCCGATCCATTCCGGATGGACGAGCGTCCGGACGGCGCGGGCGACGTTCTCGTAGTTGTCCAGCGGCTCCCCCATGCCCATCAGGACGACGTGCGTGATTCGCTCTCCGGTTTCGCGGGCCACCTCGATGAATTGGCCCGCGATGTCCCCGGCCGACAACTGGTCCAGGAGGCCGAGGGCGCCCGTGACGCAGAAGCCGCACGCCATTCGGCACCCCGCCTGGGTGGAGACGCAAAGGGTTCGGCGGTCCCCGTCGGGGATGAGGACGGTTTCCACCGAGGCGTCCCGGGAAGACCGGAACAGGAATTTCCGCGTGGCGTCCCGGGAG